>NZ_JASWIM010000016.1:0-121298 GCF_030291335.1 Arenibacter flavimaris | reverse complement strand
TTGGAAACTTCATCACAAATATGGTTTCCGGACTCATTGCATATGCCTTTTACCCAACAAAACCAAACATCAATATAGACAACCTTCAAAGAATTGGATAGTCCTTATATCGAACTCACGTTAGATTAGGGGAGTAAAACCTAGAATCCTCTCCCTGGGCGGTATTTGTATCGGACAAATAATTAAAGGTAAATTGCAATGAAGCATTTTCCCAGAAAGAATAGGTAGAATTTACATTGAATGAATAAATGGTTGCATTGCTATTTACATCGTAATTTCTCGTAATACCATCCCTGTGCCTAAATACAAAGGCCCCTTCAATATCATAGGAATAAATATTGGCCCCAATATAATTACTCCAATTTTGGCTTGGTTTTAATTGTGCCCCTATTTCCAAACCAATGGTATTGCTTTTGCCCACATTGGAGTAAACCCTATTGATAATACTGTCCAATACAGCACCATTGGCTTCATAGGCCAAAGTGTTTACACGGTTTATTACATTGTCCACATGCCTGTAATAGGCGGTGGCGCTGACCGAATTACCCCCTTTAAAACTTTTGATGACCCCCAACTCTACCAGATCAATGAATTCCGGTCTCAATTGGTTGTCCCCTTGTTCAAAAACCTCGGAATGTTCCCTTTCTGCAAAGCTATTCATTTTTAGGGTAGTTGTCCTTTCTACCCTTTTGCTATAGGCCAACTTTAATTTGGCCGCATCGCTTAAAGTATATTGCATGGAGGCGGATGGAAATAACTTAACAAAGTCATATTTATAGGTTTGCTCCGGATCGGCAGTCCTTAAATCCTCGGAATAGGTACGACCCATGGATTCCAATCGCAGACCAGCGGCATAGTCCCATTTTTTGCTTGCGCCCGTAAGTTGTGTATATCCAGAGTGGATGGTACGTTGTAGACTTATATTACTGGAGAATTCAGGTACCAGTGCGCCATCCCGCTCATACACAAACTCACCTGTGTGATCTATGTCCCTAAATTGATAACCTGTTTCCAAGGTACCAAACGAAAATGGTCTAAACCGGTAATCTACATTCAGACGATATCCATTTAGAGGGTTGTCATTGGTGTTATACTCCTGCTGATACACAATATTGCGATCGGTAAGGCCTAAATTATCATTATAGGTGGGGCCACCTAAAAAGGTATATTCGTATAACAAAGAAGTGGAAATCCGGGAATTGTTCTTAAATTTATGGGCATAATCAAAACTGCCCAAGGCAAAATCGCCCTTTCTGGTTCTCAGATTATGATTGTAATACTGAAAGGTATATTCCCTATTACCACTGCCAATAGGTGAAATGGCGTGATTGTCATAATAATCAATATCGGCCAAACGATCTACGGTATGCTTTCCCGCATAGAAACCCAAAGAATAGGTATCGGCCTCATTGGGGGTAAAATCTACACCAAACCTGGCATTGTAGCTAATATCATCAAAACTCCGCTCCCCATCCGAAGGCAAAAAAGTTTGCTTATCCTCTACTTGATTGATAACAAAAACCTCACCTTCCCTCCTACCTGTTTTATCATTACGTTGGTAGCTTGTTCCAAAGGACAGGTTCCATTTGTCCGTTCGTTTATTTAAAGTAGCGTCCACCCCGTATCTTTGGGCCGTTTCTTTGGTGTCATAGGGTTCTATTGAGGGTAATCCCCCTCGCAGGTTTACTTGGCTATAAACCCCGTTGGTTGCCCCCTTTTTGGTTATTATATTCAAGATACCCCCTTTGCCTTCTGGATCGTATTTGGCCGAAGGAGCTGTAATCAACTCCACGGATTCCAAAGCGTTCGCAGGTAATTGGGATAATATGGCAGTAGCGTCACCTTGGGTAGGTTTGCCATTGATCAGGACGGCAAATCCCGTACTGCCCCTTACACTGATACCACCTTGTACATCAACGGTGACCGAAGGCAAGTTTCTTACCACATCAATGGCATTGCCTCCCTGACTACTTTGGAATTTTTTGGTATCGAATACCTGGCGGTCTATTTTATGAAGAACAGTGGCCCGTTCCCCCTTTATGACCACTTCGTCCAGTTGGTTCCCCAAGGATAGGCCAATAATGCCCAGATTTTTGGCGGGTTGCTTTTTATCTATTGTAATGTTGGATATGGTTTTGGTATCGTACCCCATAAAGGAAGCTTCCAAATAATAGGCTCCAGGTTTTACCCCATCTATAATAAAAGAACCATCTTGAGCAGTAACCACCCCCGTAATCAGGGCACCATCCAACTGATTGTACAGGGCCGCTGTGGCATATTCCAAAGGAACGTTATCTGTGGCATCTATAATTTTTCCCGAAATTTGGGCTGTTGAGACTTGTATAGTCCCCAAGAGGACAACAAACATAAAAAAGTTCTTACCATTCATATATAACAATCCCTATTTAAAATTTGGACAAAAATAGAGGAGCCATCCAACTTAAAATGGTGTATTTGAAAAAGGAATGGTACCAATACTTAAAGTAGGCTTTTTCTATATTGCAATGGGGTAAGCTGGGTATATCGTTTAAAATATTTGGTAAAATGCGAGGTGTCCTTAAATTCAAGGTCAAAGGCAATGTCACTGATGGATTTATTGGTATATGCCAATTGTCTTTTAACCTCCATAACAATGTGTTCGGCAATAACATCCGATGCCGTCTTGTTGTACACTTTATGACAAATGGCATTTAGGTTCTGGGAAGTGGTATTTAAGGTCTCCGCATAGAACGAGACGTTGTTTTTTAAATTTTCGGACAACAAATTTACAAATTGCATGGTCTTATCCGTATGCTCTCCACCTTGCAAAGCAGCATATTTAACCATTTTTGACAATATGGCTTTTAATCCTCCCTCCACGGCGTCCTGGTTCAAACCAACCTGTTTCATCTCCCAACAAAGCGATTTGAACAAAGCCCCCAAAGATCTATCCCCTTCTTCAACCTTAATTTTCTGACAGTTGTTCAGTTTTATCAGCTGGGTGTTGATGTACTTGTCCTGCGTTTTTTCCAAAAACGATTCCTTAATAATGATAACATACCCCTTGGGCTTGGTAGTAATCTCCCAATGATGGACCTCATCCCTTTTTACCAAAAATAACAAGGGGGCTTCTATTGGGTGACTTTCCATGTCCAAATGATGGTAACCACTGCCTTTAACAAAATAGATTATTTCAAGATACTTATTGTGTTTGTGCGGCTTGGTATACCTTTTAGCAACATCAAAAGGCTCTATTTTTATACCAACTTCAGAGTTAATTTTATTATAAGTGTTAATGGAATCGTTCAAAATAGCCTGGTTTTAACAAAGTAAAATCGCCGTAAATGTAAATATTACGTTTCAAAACCAATTTTGGTAATCTTAACTTTGTGATAATTTTATAATAATGTTTTTTTAACAAGCTCCATTCTAAGTGTTCATGGTACAGCCTATGCAGAGTTTAAAGGTAGGTAAATAAGGCAATGGAATACACTAAGTGTCCTTACCATTTCCCTGCGAATCGACTTCCCCCCAAATTGCACCCTATTCTTTAACACTATCAAATAACGGGCTTATAGCAACCATTTTTCCCTTCTAGTGTATTCCTACTTGTAAACTTATGTTAAATCCCTCAAAAAAAGAATGAACGTTCATTTTTAACACTACCTTTGTACCTGATTATTATCAAGATTGAACAATACATTTACAAATTCGCATTTGATATTATGGCCAAACTTCAAAAAAGTATTGAAAAGCGCGATGCCTTGGTAAAGGCTACCATTAACTTGGTTAACAATAATGGGTTCCATGCTACCCCCATGTCCAAGATTGCAAAAATGGCGAAGGTGTCACCCGCTACTATCTACCTGTATTTTGACAATAAACAGGATTTAGTAAACAAGGTTTACTTAGAAGTCAAAGCAGCCTATACCGCCTATGTTTTTAAAAACTATAGTAGTGACATTTCGGTAGTTAACGGTTTTGAAATAATTTGGAAGCGCATTGCCGATTTTAAACTTAAGGAAATGGAAGAAGCCATGTTTCTGGCCCAGTGCGACAATACACCTATGATAGATGAAGCCAATAGACAAGAAGGCCTAAAACACCTTCAGCCATTGCTCGACTTATGGGAAAGGGGAATAAAGGAAGGCATTATAAAGCCATTGTCGCCCTACCTTTTATACGCGTATACCATTAATCCCCTCTCCTTTTTAATGGTTATGCAACAGCGGGGTGTTTTTCAATTAAATCAGGATCACCTGGAGGACGCCTATCGGGCGGCCTGGAACAGTATTAAAAAATAAAGCTCAAACATTTAAAGACAACATTATGATTCAGACAATTTTATTAAAAAAACGACCTAATGGGAAACCTACTTTATCGGATTTCGAATTCCTAAAGGAGGAGAAGGATCTAAACATCAAAGAGGGAGAACTTCTTTTGGAGACTACTTATATTTCCGTTGACCCCTATTTAAGGGGGAGAATGAGCGATGCCAAATCGTACGTTCCACCGTTTGAGGTTGGAAAACCAATAACTTCGGGAATAGTTGCCAAGGTGATAGCTTCCAAGAACAGTAAATTTAAAGAGGGCGATTTCGTCTCTGGCATGATGGACTGGAAAACCCGGCAAATATCAAAAGGTGAAGGACTATTAAAGGTTGATAAGGATCTGGCCCCATTAAGTGCCTATTTAGGCATCTTGGGTATGACCGGACTAACCGCTTATTGTGGGCTTACCCAAATTGGCCAACCCAAGGCCAAGGAAACTTTAGTAGTCTCAGGTGCGGCAGGTGCCGTGGGCAGTGTAGTAGGGCAAATTGGAAAAATACTGGGGCTCTATGTTGTAGGTATTGCCGGTACGGATGAAAAAGTTGAAATGCTTACCTCCCAATTTGGCTTTGATCACGCCATTAACTATAACACCACCAAGGATATGGGAACTGCCCTTAAAACTGCTTGTCCAAAGGGTATTGATATTTATTTTGACAATGTAGGCGGCCCTATTTCCGATGCTGTGCTATTTAATATCAACAAATTTGCAAGAATGATCATTTGTGGTGCCATTTCTGTGTACAATAACACGGAAATCCCAAAAAGCATCAGTGTTCAACCCTTTTTGGTAAAAAATAGCGCTCTAATGCAAGGGTTTATAGTTTCCAATTATTCTGAAAAGTTTCCGAAAGCAATGAAAAATTTATCCACCTGGCTGGCCGAAGGCAAATTAAATTATACCGAAACCGTGGTAAACGGTTTTGAAAATACCCCAAATGATAGATTTGTACACCTTGACCTTGGCTGTTCTGGCACTGTTGTGTTCGCTTTGGACGAACCTAATGCCCATCAGTCTACGGAGAAAATCCGGTTAAATAATACAAGAACTATATTTATGACCAATATGTAGTTTATTTTAGTGTAAATTATTTTTTAATATATCTAAACATGCTCACCAAGGAGGAAATTGAAATTTTGGAAAATCAGGGTTATTTATCCCTGGGCAAATTATTGACCGATGCAGAGGTAAAGGCCATTAACGAGAGAATTGATGCCTTAATGCTCAATGAAGGTGATACAGCCGGATCGGAATTGGCCGACTCCAAATATATAAGGCACCCAAAGGAGGAAGGCGCCGATCGCCTTGCCGATCTTGTCAACAAAGGGGAAGTTTTTGATATTTTTTACACCCATCCCAGGGTGCTGGCTGGTATAAATGCTGTTCTGGGCCCATCCTTTAAACTGTCCTCGCTGAACTACAGAGCGGCAAAACCCGGACTTGGTCATCAGAATTTACATGTAGATTGGGGCAATAAAATGATAGAAGGTGTCTACAAAGTCTGTAATTCCATTTGGTTATTGGATGACTTCACTAAAGATAATGGAGCGACGCGTATAGTGCCCGGTACCCACAAACTGGGAATATCCCCTCAAGAAAAAATGAAGGACCCTGGACTTCCCCATCCCGATGAAATAATCATCACCGCACCGGCCGGATCGGTTTTTATTTTTAACTCCCATGCCTGGCATGGAGGAACAACAAACCGTACCTCTAAACCTAGAAGAAGTATCCACAGTTATTTTTGTACCTCGGACCAACCACAACAGATAGACCAAAAAAAATATATTACTGAGGAAACCAGACAACGAATAGGCATCGGGGCTCAAAAAATACTGGATGTAATATAAGTGCTTGATAGGCATCAACCCTATTTGGGAGTATACAACAGAATGTAATGACAGAGTTTCCTCCTATCCCACCTCCTTAGGCGGCACTATATTCTAATTTGTCCTGAGCAAGTCATTGGTTTTTTTTTACGGCCAAGTGCTGGTAGTTATGTCTTTTACCTGCCTTTACCCTTTCCCTGGCCACTATAATCAATTAGTATTGATATGTTTTATACCAAAAAAACTTGGAGGATCCCCATCCATTATGTAGCTGGATTGTCTAAGACCACAATCTCCAAATCTGTGCCACCAAAAAAGTCACCACAAATCCCATAATAACAGGTAATATTGAAGCCACAAGGGTCCATTTAAGACTTTTGGTCTCCTTATAAATAGTATAAATAGTGGTGCTGCACGGATTGTGCAATAAGCTGAACAACATTAGGTTAATAGCGGTCAACAACGTCCATCCCCCTGCTCTTAGAATATCCCCCGTGGCCGATACCGAATCCAATTCGAACATAACCCCGGCACCTTCACCCGCGGAAATTCCCGTAACTAGGACCGTCAACATCAGAATAGTGGGAATCACAATTTCGTTGGCAGGGATAGCCACAATATAAGCCACCAATATAACACCGTTAAGACCTAAAAGGAAGCCAAAGCCATCCAAGGAATCTATTAACCATGCGGCCAGACTGGCATCTCCCAAATAAATATTGGAAATAAGCCAAATTACGGCTCCGGCAGGGGCTGCAAAGACAATTGCACGCCATAGTACGATCAGGGTCCTATCTATGATGGAAGTATAGATGGTTTTCCAAAATCGCGGAGGTCGATAGGGTGGCAATTCCAAATTAAAGGTAGACACTTCTCCTTTCAACACCGTTTTGGAAAGTCCCCATGAAACCAAAAACATAAAGACCATACCCAATACCGCAATCGCTATAACGGCAGCCAATGATAATACTCCCGAATAGGAAGCGGGTACCAAGGCCCCTACAAATATGGTGGCGATCAGAATCTGCGTAGGCCAACGCCCGTTACACAGGGAAAAGTTATTGGTAATAATAGCAATCAATCTTTCCCTTGGGCTATCAATGATCCGGGTAGCAACAATGCCTGCGGCGTTGCATCCAAACCCCATACTCATGGTCAGTGCCTGTTTGCCATGGGCCCCGCTTAGTTTAAATAAATGATCTAAATTAAAGGCCACCCTTGGCAAATACCCGAAATCTTCCAATAAGGTAAATAAGGGAAAGAATATGGCCATTGGAGGCAACATCACGGCGATGACCCAAGCCACCGCCAAATAGACCCCGTCTATCAAAAACCCGTCCAACCACCATGGCATTCCAATGGCAGCTGCAAATCCCTTCAAGGCCGGATGCACAGTATCCAAGAGCAATCCGGACAACATGGCAGAAGGATAATTGGCCCCTACGATCGTCAGCCATAGCACAAAGGCAAGAATTAAGAACATAAGCGGAAACCCCCAAATCTTGCTCGTAATGATCTTATCTATTTTGGCATCTATCCTAAAGGTGCCCTTTTCGTCCTTTTTATGTACTGAGTCCTTTACAATTTCCGCAGCGTCAGCGTAAATTCCCTCCGCCAGATTATCATGAAATTCATCGCCGATCTGCCAACGAAGGTCATTGGAAAGTGAAATAATATGATCTATCTTTTTAGTGTCCATCAAAGTATGATTAAACAAATTCACCCGTTTTAAGGGTCTCAATTATATTTTTATCGCCTTCCAGCAAGCGCAAAGCGATCCATCTACTATTGGGAATGTCCGGATATACCTGTTTTATTTCTGCACTCAACTTTTCCAAAGCCTGTTCTATGTTTTTTGGTATATTCTTTATGCGGTGTGGCTTACACACAATTTTACCATTGGCCAGTTCACTAACGGTCTGGATCAATTCCGGAATTCCTCTATTGTACCTTGCGCTGGTGGGCACCACAGGAATGCCAAGGTCCCGGGCCAAAGTCCGGGTATCTATCTCCAAATTATTTCTTTCCACCTCATCCATTAAGTTTAAACATAGGACCGCGTTATTTGTAATTTCCAAAATCTGTAATACCAGATTAAGATTTCTTTCAAGTCTGCTGGCATCCACCACGATGACCGTTACCGAGGGCTTTCCAAAAAGAATGAAATTCCTGGCGACTTCCTCATCTTCCGAGGTGGACAACAGGGAATAAGTCCCAGGCAAGTCTACCAGCTTAAATTTCTGCCGATTGTATTCAAAAGCGCCTTCTGCCCTGGTCACCGTTTTGCCCGGCCAATTTCCCGTATGTTGGCGCAATCCGGTCATAGCGTTAAAAACAGTGCTTTTTCCAGTATTTGGATTACCCGCTAAGGCGACTACATAATCAAAATCAGTGGTATTTACCCCTAATTTTTTCAATCCGTCCGCATTGAACTGGGCACAGGTCTCACACGCACTTTTGGGTTTAACTTCCATGATCTAATCTTTTTGTATTAAAATTTTTGACGCTTGATTTTTGCGTAGGGCAATGCTAGTGCCCTTGATTAAAAAAGCTTTGGGATCGCCCAAAGGATTCATAAGATCAATTTGAACCTCGGCTCCTTTCACAAAACCCAAATCGAGCAACCTTCTTCGACTATCTCCCCTGATTTCCTTTGATATTCCAATAATCTTGGCGGTTTCATTTTCCTTTAAAATGGACAACCTCGCTAAATTTTCTTCAAACACCACATCCTTTTCCAAAACGGATACCGTAATATTACCGGCCATTATGGGAGCCAATACAAAGGCCTCCCCCTCAGAATGAAATTCGATGCGGGCAGACGTCTTTTCCATAATCCTTATCACAGATCCAATATGTATATTCTCCGCTAGGATCTGCTTGTAAATTATTTCGGGTTTATCCTTGATATGGACAATTCTTCCAATGGTTCCTATGGGAAGTTCTGATACGGGAATTCCCTTAATTTTGGCAATCTTCCCCGTATTGGTCGGTATAGGGTCTCCATGGGGGTCAAATTGAGGATTGCCTAACTGGGACGACAAATTATCCGCATCCACCTTGGAAAGTTCATGTTCCATTCTTTCTGCCCTCTCGTGCCATTCCGCTTCCTTGAACCCCGTTTTTTCGGCTAAAAATTTTTCCCATAACCTATGGGCCCTAACAATACGCAAGGCATAATCACTACCAGATTGTGTAAGCTTCACATTATCTCCCTGAATACTTATCAACTCGTGGTCGGACATCTTATTGATGCATTCCAGTATGGTCCTGTCATTGTATTTTAAGGTTCTTATAATATCGTTGATATTGAGATGCTTGTCCGCATTTTCATTGTGATATAACAACTTTAAAACATCCTCCACTACTATTTTATCATTCGAAACCGAACTGTTTCTTATCAGCCAAAACCATCCCCTATAGGGTCTGAAAAATAGAAATACCAAAATTGAAAGTGCAAAAAACACCGCTAGGGCCGTTAAGGGATTGTAGGTATTCATTAGCCTGTTGTAGATATATTTTTAAATTGGTTGTTAGCCACTTTACATGTACCCTGCAGGACATGTCCTTTATTAAAATTGATTTTAATAATTTATATAAAGATAATTATTAATTTTTAGATTACCCTAAAAATTTATTTCACATACCCTATATTGATGAAAATACACAAGGCTACTTCCTTAAAGTACACCCACCAATATGGTAGTGGAAGCACCGCGGCAAAAAGGCTACGAAATTTTAAAAGTCCCAAAATTATTTTACACCCTGCAACATGGGATTATTCCTTTTCTTCTTGAAAAATAAATATGCCTTGGTTCATGAATAAGTTTTTATCGTTATAATTGTGGCTTGGTTACAAAAACATTGTGTTACTTTTAAAAAAATATTATTCCAGAGTTTTATGAAAAAATTATTGTTCACCCCGTTATTAAAAAAATTAATTCTGCCAGTTCTGATTTTTGGCATGTTCTCAACCAACGCTCAACAAAAAGTTGGCGGACTGGCACTTTATACGGTCCGGGATAATATGGGTGAAGATGCCAAGGCCACCCTTAAGGCAGTCGCCGACGCTGGGTATAAAAATATTGAAGCGGCCGGATACAAGGATGGAAAGTTTTACAATATGGCGCCCATGGAATTTAGCGAATTGCTTAAAGAAGTGGGACTAAAACCTATCAGTACACATCAGGGAGGGGTAACCTTAGAGAACGCGGACACCATGATTGCCGATGTTAAGGCAGCAGGCTTCAAGTACTTTGTTATTCCTGTACCCCCCATGGGATTGAAGGGCGACTATAAACAACTCGCTTCTGCATTAAACACCTTGGGGGAAAAATGTCACAAGGCAGGGTTGAAACTACTCTACCATAATCACGCTTTTGAATTCGAAAGAGGATATGATGGTATTATTACCTATGATTACCTTCTTGAAAACACCAATCCAAAATTTGTAAATTTCCAGATGGATCTTTATTGGGTAACCAAGGCGGACAAAGACCCTATAGCCTATTTCAACAAATATCCCGGTAGGTTTAAAATGTGGCATGTAAAGGATATGGATGATAAAGGTAGGTTTGCACCAGTAGGCAACGGCCAAATTGATTTCTCAAATATTCTAGCCAAAAAAAAGCTATCGGGGATGAAGTATTATATGGTAGAACAGGATAGAACTTTTGATATGACGCCTTTGGAGGCGATAAAAATTAGTCATGAAGGCATTATCCAAATAGGATTCAAATAAGAATTCAACAAATTTCATTTGTCTTTAAATGAAGTGTTGATTAAAAATTGCCATAGGCAAACGGCTGCTGGGGTTTGACCCTGACAGCCGTTTGTTTTCTCCCCTCCACATATAGTAACACTCCCTGGTTTAATCGAGATTAAACCTTAACAGTCGCAGGGCATTGATTACCACCATTAGGGTAGAACCTTCATGAATGGCCACAGCAATACCTATATTGGCAAATCCAAAAAGGGTTGCTGGAATTAAAAATGCCACAACGCCCATACTGATCCAAAGGTTTTGTTTGATAATTGATTTGGATTTTCTACTCAACCCAATTACAAAGGGAAGGCTCTCTATCTTGTCCGACATTAGGGCTACATCTGCGGTTTCCAAGGCTACATCGCTCCCCGCAGCCCCCATTGCAATACCTACCGTACTGCTGGCCATGGCAGGGGCGTCATTAACGCCATCACCTACCATGGCAATTTTTACTCCTTTTTTCTGAAACTCCTGTATAGCCTTCACCTTTTCTTCCGGGAGCAAATTCCCTTTGACCTCTGTGAGTCCAATTTGTCTGGCAATGGATTCGCCCACGTTCTGATGGTCGCCTGTCAGCATTATCATTTGTTCAATGCCGATTTCCTTAAGTCTCTCCAAAGTTGGAGCGGCACTTTTTCTTGGAACATCCATGACACTCAACAGTCCTATTATGGTTTGTTTATACCCCACCAGCATAACAGTCTGCCCGTTTTTCTGCCATTGGTTAATTTCGTCTTGGGCTTCCGGTGATATTTGGATTCCCTCCTCCTCCATCAGTTGTTTATTCCCAATAAAAACATAATTCCCATTATATTGTGCCTTTACCCCTTTTCCCTGAACGGCCTGCATATTGGAGGAACGGCGTTTCTTTTCTATGTTATATTTTCCAAGGAGATCCTGTGTAATTGCCTTTGCCAAGGGGTGATTGCTTAAACTCTCCACGTCTACCACCAACTCCAGAAACTCATTTTTATCAAATCCATTCAAGGAAATGGCATTTGTCAATCTAGGTTTGCCTTCTGTAAGGGTCCCTGTTTTATCAAAAGCTATGGTAGAAAGGCTGCCCAAATCTTCTAGGGCGCGACCTCCTTTTATGAGCACTCCCTTTTTGGCCGCCCTGGCGATGGCACTCAATACTGCACTTGGTGTTGAAATAGCCAAGGCACAAGGACTGGAAGCTACCAATACACTAATGGCCCTATAAAGACTTTCTTTCACCGTTTCGTCTATGACCAAATGGGCAAAACACAAAATAACGACCAAAACAATAACTGTCGGCACAAACCATTTCTCAAATTTTTTGGTCAGTAATTGAGTGGGGGATTTTTTGGTTTCCACCTCACTTACCATTTTCACCAATCGGGAAATGGTAGTATCCACATTCAATTTTAAAACTTGGATCTCCAGCATGGCATCCCCGTTAATGGTACCTGTAAAGACAATGTGCGACTGCGGTATTTCACTAAACTCTGGAAGCACTTTGGCATTTGTGACAGCCGTTTTGTCTACGGGAATACTCTCTCCTGTTATGGGTGATTGATCTATACTGCTACTCCCCTTTACAATAACTCCATCTGCCGATATTTTGGTATTAGGTTTTACCACTATTATATCGTTCAACTTCAAATCCTCTACGGGTACTTCCCTTATATCCTCTCCATTTTTCAAGAATGCCGTCTTGGGGGTAAGCTCCCCTAGGGCCTTAATGGATTTAGTGGCCTTGTTCATGGCATAATGCTCCAACGCATGTCCCAAACTAAACAAAAACAATAATAGGGCCCCTTCTCCCCAACTATCTATATAGGCCGCTCCCAGGGCGGCAACGAGCATTAGAAAATCAATTTCAAATTCCCCTTCCCGAATTTTTCCAATAGCCTCTAGCAGGGTAAAATATCCCCCAAAAAAATAGGCTGCCATATAGCTTACCAATGGAGCCCATGCCACGGCATCAAATATGGTAGAAAACATCAAACCAGTTAAAAAAAACACCCCGCTTAAAATAGCGAAATAGAGTTCTGTCTTTTCACCAAAAATTCCACCGTGATCGTGTTCATGATGGTGATCCCCACCCTTGTGAGCATGCCGATGCTTCATAAATTAGTCATTTGAAAGCTAAATTAACCCTTATGCCAGTGCAATGTATGTGCATTTATTGGTTGCAGTGCTCACAAACACCCTTTATTAGCATATTTACATCTTCCGGGATAAATTTTTCCGGTAAATTTATTTGAGGAATCCGATGCTCCGTTAAACAAGTAGTCTTATTGCATTGTGTACAATGAAAATGCAAATGAAGGTCCGAATGCTTCACCAAACCTTCATCATGATCGCATAGCGCGTATTTGGGAATTCCTGTGCCGTCAACTATTTGATGTACAATGCACTTCTCCTCAAAAGTCTTTAGAGTCCTATATAAGGTAGTCCTATCCGATTTTTCAAAATTCCCTTCAACGGTGGTAAGGCTAACAGCCGACTTCTGCAAGGCCATAAATTGATGTACCAAAATGCGCATAGCTGTTGGTCTAATACCAAATTTCTTCAGTTGTTTCTCGGTTTCCTTCATAATATCCTGATGTCCGTACTTGCTTATTATTCAATCCTTAATTATCCATCTACCTTCTCCAAACACCAAGGTATTATTTTCTACTGTATCCTTAAAATTCAAACCTTTGAAGTTTTCTCTATTGTATTGAAAACCTATGCCAACTAAGCGTCATGGTGCAAAGTGGTATGGTATATATAGCCAAATTCATTTTGAAAAAGCAATTTCGGATTTATGATCGAGGTTATATTTCGTATTTTTAAGCTAAACAAAAACCCATGGTCAAACCAACTTTTTCCCGTTTTATCCAGCTTCAAATACTGCTTTGTTTTCTCGTTTCCAGCACTGTGTTAAACGCTCAAAACGAATCGTTTATATATGGGGATGCCCTGCCCGATGCTCCTGAATTGGCTTCACGTGGCGCTTATAAAATTGGCGTACGCACATTGGATTTGGTCAATAAGGGACAGGTGGATGTTTTAAATTCGAAAAACGGGATGGACCCCATTTATGATCGGCCCCTAAAGGTAGAAGTCTGGTATCCGGCCTTATTGGCCCCGGGAGCCACAGAATTGGCCATTTATAAGGACGTTATGGGAACCGCCCATGATTCCCTTCGCCCATTGACTCCCATTACTTTTAAAGGTAGGGCGTCCCGTGATGCCGCACCACTTGCCACAGAGGGTCCTTTTCCCCTTTTAGTGGTTGCACATGGTTATGTTGGCTCCAGATACCTTATGACCTATCTAACGGAGAATTTGGCTTCCAAAGGATATATAGTAGTAGCCATAGACCACACGGATTCCACTTTTAGGGATGCTTCCCCTTTTTCAAGTACCTTGGTGAACCGCGCCAAGGATATTTCCTTTGTTATGAACCAAATTGGGGACTTGGGAAAAGCCAATAACAAACACTTTTTATCGGGATTGGTAGATTCCGAAAACATCGGTATTATAGGCTATTCCATGGGTGGATACGGAGTACTGAACGTGGCAGGTGCTGGATATAGCGATGGCCTCGTAGATTTCTTTTCCAGCATGACCGGAGGTAGCAAAGCAATAGCAGAATTGGCCATGAGCAACCCTAACTTTCCAAAGGTTGACCCTAGAATAAAGGCGGTTGTAGCCTTTGCTCCCTGGGGAATGGAGCGTGGTGTTTGGGATACCGAAGGTTTAAAGGGACTAGAGATCCCTACCTTTTTTATAGCAGGGAGCCAAGATGATATTTCAGGATACGAAAAGGGAATTAAAGCTATCTTCGAGGGAGCCATAAATACGGATCGATATTTACTTACTTATGAAAATGCAAGGCACAATGTAGCCCCAAATCCCCCGCCAGTGGAATCTTTAAAGCCTGGACTCCATATGGATGAATACTATAGATATGCCGAACCTAGTTGGGACGAGAGAAAGATCAATAATGTAAACCAACATTTTTTAACTGCCTTTTTAGGTATACATCTAAAACAAAAGGATTATTCAAAATTTTTGGAGTTAGAGGAAGATTCCAATGAAAAGGATTGGACCGGATTTAAGCCTCGTTCCTCAACAGGCATGGAACTGCTTCATGCCAAACCTGCACCTTAGGAGGTAGGTATGGAGCCTTGTCCTTACTTTCTCGTTCCTCAGCTATATATTATATCTTTTTAAAAATAACTAGGCTATGAAGCTTTTTTGGACGATTCTTAAAATACTATTGGCCCTTTTTATGATATATGCAGGGATGCAACATTTTTTTAAACCAACCTTCTACCTGCCTTTCGTACCCCAGTTTTTACCCTTTAAAATATTCGTCATCTATTTATCGGGAATATTGGAGATGGTTTTAGGGGTATTGCTCCTCCTTCCCAAATACACAAAATACGGAGCTACAGGGATATTATGGCTTATGATTGTTTTTCTTCCTGTCCATGTTTGGGATGTTTTTTCCGATCGACCCGCCATAGGAAGTCCGCAGGCAGCCATGATTCGATTGCCAATACAAATTGCCCTTATAGGCCTTGCCTGGGGTGTTGGAAAATATGCCACTGGTAAAAGTTAATATCTATATTTTAAATAATAAAAGGTATTAAACCTCAGGGCAAGCCTGCCTGCCGACAAAGGTAGGCCTGTCTGCCGACAAAGGTAGGCCTGTCTGCCGACAAAGGCAGGCCCTGAACCCCATAATAGGAATCGACCCTAGGGTCGAGGCATTGAACCTAGGTCCCGCCAAAAAAGGCAGGATTAGTTCAACTTGCAATTTTAAGTGCGTCTTGCCGACTTCTTAAAATTGAGTTTCACCGATAGGGATCGACCCCAGGGTCGAGCTAGTGGACCTGGATCCCGCCGAAAAGGGCGGGATTAGTTCAACTTGCAATTTTAAGTGCGTCTCGCCGACTTCTTAAAATTGAGTTTCACTGATAGGGATCGACCCCAGGGTCGAGCTAGTGGACCTGGATCCCGCCGAAAAGGGCGGGATTAGTTCAACTTGCAATTTTAAGTGCGTCTCGCCGACTTCTTAAAATTGAGTTTCACTAATAAAAATCGAAAAAAAAATGACACCTTTGGGGGGTCCAACCCTGTACAAAACCTAATAACTTCGGCCCATGCTGGAACCTGCACATATTCACTTTAAAATTTACAAGCCTTTTGAAATGTTAAGTCAGTTACACTCCAATGACGCCAAGGAGATACGTAACAAACGTTTCCTAAGCGAGCTTTATAACTTTCCTGAGGGCATTATGCCCATAGGTCGACTGGATGAAAAATCGGAGGGATTGCTTCTGCTCACAACGGATGGAAAATTGAGCGATCAGATCAACCGCTCGGGCGTGGAAAAGGAATATTTTGTACAGTTGGATGGAGAAATAACCAATGAAGCTATCCAATTATTGCAGCGCGGAGTGGAAATTGGATTCCATGGCAAGAAATATATAACCAAAAATACTACTGTCCATAGATTGTCCACCCTCCCTGTCCTACCCGACCCGGATAAAAAATTAAGAATAGGACGACATAGGCCCACTTCCTGGATAAGCATCACCATCACCGAAGGGAAGTTCCGTCAGGTGCGTAAAATGACGGCTGCGGTAGGATTTCCTACCTTACGGTTGATTCGCATCCGTATTGGGAATATTGATATGAAGGGATTAACTCCGGGGAAGGTTGCCCCGATCCAAGAACTATCTTTTTAAGTACCGAGGCAAAAGTACATCAGTGCAGAACGACCTATAATTCCTTGCTTTTGCTTTTTGAACATAACTCATTGAATATAAATAAAGTATTACGCAAAGGACTAGGCCTTCTACTCCCTTATCATGAATGAAGCTGCCCAATGTGAATGGATCGAACCAAATTTAAAAATATATTAACGGGGACGGGCAGGACCTTGTGGATCAGGGCGCTGTTTCACTGAGTTCGACGATAGGTGTGAGCATTACTTTTCGGAATTCCACCTCCGCCCCTTCGGCTTGTAAAGCAATATTTCCACTACTTACTGTGGCATTGTAACCATGGTTTACCAAATCGCCATTAACCCATACCTTTATTGAGTTTTTGAGGCACTCAATAGTCATGGAATTCCATTCACCCAATGGATTTTCGGAACCATCGGTTAAATTTTTTATTCTTCGCAATTTGCCTTCGGTAATACCCCATTCTTCTTTAGGACCTCGCCTTTCCAACATATTATCGGTCGTGATGTCCTGAACAATACACCAGAAATCACCGGCATTTTCATGCATCATTTGCACTTCTATAGACTTGGGAAACATGTCATAAAGGGATCTAGGGGTGGAAGCAAACACCAATACACCACAATTACCCGGTTTCCCAGCAAAACGATATTCCACTTCCAGTCTAAAATCCTTATAAATGGCATCCGTAATAAGGTGGCCCTGGGGTTCCCCCAAACTTACCAACATACCTTCCCTTATTATAAATGGATTAATGGCCTCGGGATCATGGTCCATTTCAGGTACATCTACATGCCAACCCTCCAAATCCTTCCCATTAAATAGACTTTTGGACGACTGGGAAGTACAACCAACTAATGTAAAAAAAGCCATGATGGCTGCCACTATACTTTTCATCTGTATATTTTTATCGATAAGTGTATTCAACATTATTAAATTTCATATCCAAGATCCCTTAAATGTATCATTTTCCTATGACATATGAGGTAATGAAATTTTCTCAAAACATTTTTCCCGTTAATCACCAATATCCTAGGGCTCGTTATTTCCAGTGCAAATATTGAAGAAAATACCTTGCACTACGAATATGGGGGTTCAGTATAAATTAAGTAATTTGCACCCATTCAAAATAAAAATAAAGTGAAAGTCTGTATTGCAGAAAAACCTAGTGTTGCTCGAGAAATTGCTCAAGTATTGGGAGCAAATACCAAACACGATGGGTATTTTGAGGGAAATGGATACGCCGTTACATTTACCTTTGGGCATCTCTGCACTTTATATGAACCTAGCGATTACAAGCCACATTGGAAAAGTTGGGACCTGAACAACTTGCCCATGCTCCCTGAAAAATTTAAAACCAAAGTAGTGGACAATGCAGGCATCCAAAAACAGTTCAATATTGTTAAGGCCTTATTCGACAAAGCAGAATTGGTCATCAACTGTGGGGATGCCGGACAGGAAGGGGAACTAATACAGCGTTGGGTGCTACACCAGGCCAATTATAAGGGAAAAGTACAGCGATTATGGATTTCATCATTAACCACCGAGGCAATAAAGGAGGGCTTTACCAAATTAAAATCCTCAGATGACTACGACAATCTTTATTATGCCGGATTTTGCCGTGCCATTGGAGATTGGCTTTTGGGTATGAATGCCACACGCCTCTATACTGTAAAGCACGGGGGCTATAAACAAATGTTATCGGTGGGAAGGGTACAAACCCCTACACTGGCTATGGTGGTGAACAGGTATTTGGAAATAGAAAACTTTAAACCCCAACCCTATTGGGAATTGCAAACCCTTTATAGGGATACGGTATTTAATTATGAAGAGGGCCGTTTCTTAAAGATGGAGGACGGGGAAGTTCTTGCCAAAGAAGTAAAGGAACACGAATTCGAAATTGCAGGTATCACCAAAAAGAAAGGAAAGGAATACGCTCCCAAGTTGTTCGATCTAACAGGTCTTCAGGTATATTGCAATACAAAGTTTGGATTAACGGCCGATGAAACACTGAAAATTGTCCAAAAATTATATGAACAAAAAGTGGTAACCTATCCTAGGGTAGATACCACATTCTTACCCAACGACGTTTACCCCAAAATAGCGGGAATACTTCGTAATTTAACCCAATATGAACAGTTGGCCTCTAGCCTATTGTCCAAAAAAATCAGAAAGTCCACCAAGGTTTTCAATGACAAAAAAGTAACGGACCATCACGCCATAATTCCCACCGGGGTCGAGATAAGGTTGGCACCTGCCCAGCAACAGGTGTACGATAGTATAGTGAAACGATTTATTGCCGTATTTTATGATGATTGTGAAGTTTCCAATACCACGGTAATCGGTAAGGCGGCAAACATCTCCTTTAAAACAACGGGTAAGGAAATCCTAAAAAAAGGATGGAGAGTGGTTTTTGAGACCAACGCTTCCAAGGAAAAAAAAGAAACCGGTATATTGCCTTTGTTCATTAAGGGTGAAAAAGGTCCGCATGAGCCTTCTTTTCTAGAAAAACAGACCAAACCCCCCAAACAATTTACGGAAGCTACTTTGCTGCGAGCTATGGAGACGGCCGGGAAACAAGTTGACGACGAAGAAATGCGCGAACTCATGAAAGAGAACGGAATTGGAAGACCTTCTACCCGTGCCAATATTATTGAAACCTTATTTAGACGCAAGTACATAGAAAGAAAAAAGAAGCAGGTATTGCCTACTCCAACCGGTATTCAACTAATTGATACGATACAAAACGAATTGCTGAAATCGGCAGAATTAACAGGTTTATGGGAAAAGCAACTGAAGGACATCGAAAAGGGAAGTTTTAGTGCAGCCCTGTTCATCAATAATATGAAAAAAATGGTGGACGAATTGGTTTACGAGGTAAGGAGCGAAACCAATCGGGCCAATATCTCCAATGTCATTGCCAACGAAAGAAAGGAAGCCCAAAAGCCAAAGAAAAGGTCAAAAGGTATAACAGAAGAAACCTGCCCAAAATGCCAGAAAGGGAATCTTATAAAAGGGAAGTCGGCCTATGGGTGTAGTAATTACAAGAATGGTTGCGATTTCTTACTCCCCTTTGTCTTTCATCACAAAAAGATCTCGGAAAATCAGTTCACAAGATTACTTCAAAAAGGTTGTACGGTAAATTTAAAGGGGTTTAACCACAATGGTGTTGAGGATGTTGAAGGCCTCGTACGTTTTGACGAGCACTATAAGTTGATTCTAGAGCCAAAGAAAAAACCAAAAACCGATTCTCCAAATTGTCCCAAATGTAAAAATGGAATGATTATCAAGGGCAAAACCTCCTATGGTTGTAGTAATTATGCCAATGGTTGCGATTTCAGGTTTACTTTTAAGGAGGTAAAAGCCAAGGCTAAGGATAGGCCATTGACAAAAGCACTGGTTCTTTCCATTTTAAACAGTGCTTAACGTTAAAGCGGGTATATTATTGATGATAGAATATATTGAATCTCCTAGAGATGATTAGGGTATTATAAGCAAAAGGCCGTCCAAAAACAGACGGCCTTTTAATATCGATGGCATTGATCCCTAAAGGGAAGTGCAATTGCCATTATGTTGTAACCATTATAAAATAGCTACCAATTCCAGCTCAAAAGTAAGATCTTGTCCTGCCAACACGTGATTGGCATCAATAATAATACTCTCTTCCTTAACATCTGTAATTCGCAATTGATTTTCTGTACCGTCCGGATTTTGCGCAACCAACATCATTCCTATTTCAGGTTTAATATCTTCAGGAAGTTCCGACTTCTTGATTTCATGAAACAATTCTTCCATAATATCGCCGTAGGCTTCTTCCTTGGGAACGGTAATAGTTTTCTTTTCATTTACCTCCATATTCACCAATTCCTTCTCAAAACCTGGAATAAGCTGCCCTTGTCCCAAGGTAACTTCGATGGGTTCCCTTTCCAAGGAACTGTCAAAAATTTGTCCCGTCGTTAATTTTCCGGTGTAATGTACTTTTACTTTGTCATTCTCCTTAACTCTACTCATAAAATTTAGTATCTCTAGTTTTAAATCCGACTATTAAAGTGCAAACCTATGCGATATAGATTTTTTAGAAGAATAGATTGTACAAAAACCGCCAAAATTCACAATATCTTAACACTTTCCCTTTTACATCAACCTATATCATCCTTAAATCGGGCCTATTTCATTCCAAAATAGCCTGATAGACCAAACTTCTCAGCTTAGGGTGATCGTCAACTCCATTGGTAGGAATGAGTTGTTTAAAATAAACTACGACCAGTTCCTCCACGGGATCTGCCCAATAAGTGGAACCATAAGCACCTCCCCATTCAAAAGTACCTATAGAACCAGGCTCTCCCCTTTCACCAACATTTTTTGTAATGGAGAAGCCCAGACCAAAGCCCGAACCTTTTCGACTGCCGTAGGGAATCCCCCTTACATCAACATGGTCTACAATCATTAACTCGACGGTTTTTGGGGACAATATTCTGTTTCCGTTAAATTCTCCTCCATTCAGCATCATTTGCAAGAATTTGGCATAGTCCATGGCCGTAGATAGTAATCCGGCGCCACCTGAAAAACTCTTCCTAGGGCCCTTGACATAATGACCTTGCCCCATTCCCAAGCCAGGATCGGGGGATCTTTCCAATGGCTTTCCTTCATAAGCCATATACGAAGTAGCCAGTCTTTCAGTTTTGTTCTTAGGCAAGTAGAAATGTGTATCCACCATCCCTATGGGATCCAAGATCCTTTCCTTAATAAATACATCCAAAGATTTACCGGAAGCCTTTTCCACAATTACCCCAAGGATATCCGTATTGTAACCATATACAAACTTTTCTCCAGGCTGGGCATCCATTGGCAATTTTGCCATACGTGCAACTGTTTCGGCAATTGGCTCGTTTCGGTCTGCAAAATACCAATTCTGTATCCCGGCCTCTTCCCATTCTTTTTTTGCAGGACCATGTCCGTACCCAATTCCGGCAGTATGGGTCAATAAGTCCCTAATGGTAATGGACCGGTTAGCCCTGACCACATCGTATCCCCCATCTTCACGTACCTTCGCTACGGTTGTCTCTTTCCATTCCGGCAAATATTTTCCTATGGGATCTGCAATCAATAATTTTCCTTCTTCCTGCAAAATCATTGCAGCAACACTTACAATGGCCTTTGTTTGTGATGCAATCCTAAATATGGCGTCTGTGCCCATCTTCTTCCCTGCCTCCATATCACTCTGGCCAAACGCCCGATGATAGATCACTTTGCCCTTTCTGGCTACTAGGGCAACATTTCCGGACATCTTTCCGTCCTTCACATACTGCTCCAAGGTAGCCGATAGTCGTTCCAACCTCTCTGAGGACATCCCCACCTCCTCGGGCAGTGCCGAATCTAAATTTTGAGCTTGGGAATAGGATAAGAAAAATAAACATCCCAACAATAGGATGTGTCCTTTGATGAATTTTACCATGGTTTTAATAATTTGATTAGTTATTTTTTTAAAGAAGATTGAAAGTTATTGTTTTTTTTGGTTTTAAAAAACAGGAAGTAATTTTACAGTACGATTATATGTTCAGGATAGACTTTCAATACCGGAGGATGGCCTTTGGAGTATGGTATCCGATAAATCCAAGTGCTTTGCTGTGGTGTTGGGAAGAACAAAGTACAGCGCTTAATTTAAATCCAAAATTATTTACGATTACAGTAAACGGACTTATTCAGGATCAATCCCAAAAGTTGTGTGTGAATTACAAAAAAATATAATTTACTATTTCAAGTTTGTATCCTGTTCATTTTTTGCATCGCCCAAAAAACGAACCAAAAAACGCTAGGCTGATTTTAAATTTCTTTAAATCTACGCAATTTCCACGGCCCCGGCGTCCAGGCCGCTTTCACTTGGGTGAAATGCTCTATGGACGCCTACCTGAACCCAATGTGAAAACTACTTGATTTAAGACGAAATTGAAAATAGGCCGGTCCTTTCGTTCCGTCAACCCTCATGTGGGAAAAGTCATTTTCCGTTATTAAAAACCTTTGAGCATTGTCCTCAAGATCTATGGTTAGGTCGTTCTTCTTCCGTCGTGGAGATGGCATGGCCGTTAAGAATTATTGAAGCCTTGGAAATAATTTAGGCCATGGCATCGGTACTTAAAATCCAGAGATTTTAGGGACCACCTAGCGAAGAAGGGTCTTTTCTCCTGCCTGCCGGAAGGCAGGTTTGTTTAGCTCATGGCTGGTTATTTTCCTAATTATGTATTCGTGAACCTGCGGTTTCGTTTTATTCATTGCTTGCTTATTTTGTAATATGGTATTCATGAACCTCCTAGGTCGGTTTCATTGGACAAGCAAAGAAATCGAAGATTCACGAAATCCGATAAAAAACAATAACAACCAATTGAGTAAAATGAAAGAATAATTTAATCATTGGTTTTAATAAATTGCTCCTATTAATTAAAACTATTGATCAAAAAACACGACTGATCAAATTATTCCTAACTTTTTGATAAACACAACAATTGGTCATGATCCCTTATTCATACTCTATCCAATGAAATTTGGCACAAAAAAATAGTACATAAATCCAGCTGTGTTTTGGATCAATATGTACTATCCATACAATTCTAAAGTAGCCCAAATCCATTGTGGCAATTGGATTGAATACTAGATTTTCTTTACCCGTACCGCATTCATCCCCTTCATTCCCTTTTCCAGTTCAAAGGAAACCTTGTCATTTTCGGCAATCTCATCTATAAGCCCACTAACATGGGTAAAATACTTCTCTTGGTTTTCAGTATCGATAATAAATCCAAATCCCTTGGAAGTATCGAAAAAAGATACTTTGCCATTTCTAACCGGGTCGAATTCCTCAACATCGCTATCATCCCTTTTAGGCACCCCAATTTCTATGGTAGAAGCATCTATTTTTATTTTTTTGGAGGGATCTGGCGGAGTATCCGTTAAATTTCCGTCATGATCAACATAAGCAAATTGAATACCTGGTCCATTTTCCTTCGACTCCAATTTACGGGCCTCCTTTTTCTTCTGCTTTTCCTCACGTTTTTTTAAACGCTTCTTTTCCTTTTCACTTTTACTATACGTTTGTTGCGATTTTGCCATTGTTTTTTTTAATGTTAAAATTGTAAATCTCGTCCGAGCAGCGGTTGAAATACTAAACGAGTGTTTGAAAAAGAAAAATGAATCTAATTTTATCTACCCAAGAATTTAGTAGCAGCAATAGTGATTACAGGTCAATGCGCAACTCTTAAAACTTCAACAAATATAAGGCTAGTATTTCAAATAATTTAATTTCCTCCACCAATTTTTTATTCCTATTGAATAAAAGGTATTAAATCTCAGGGCAAGCCTGTCTGCCGACAAAGGCAGGCCTGTCTGCCGACAAAGGCAGGCCCATAACCCAATAATGGGAATCGACCCTAGGGTAGAGGTATTGATCCTAGATCCCGCCGAAAAGGGCGGGATTAGTTCAACTTGCAATTTTAAGTGCGTCCTACCGACTTCTTAAAATTGAGTTTCACTAATAGGGATCGGCCCCAGGGCCGAGCTAGTGGACCTGGATCCCGCCGAAAAGGGCGGGATTAGTTCAACTTGCAATTTTAAGTGCGTCCTACCGACTTCTTAAAATTGAGTTTCACTAATAGGGCCATGTACTTTCATTTAAAAGACCACATCTACGTTTCATTCAACACACCCCTTCATACAACCCTCTTTTTTAAGCAATTACATCAATTTTTGGGAATTTTTCCTACAATTCGTTTCAGAAATGCTTAACTTCTAAGCATATTAACTCAAAAATACTCACATATGAAAAAGCATTACCTTATTGCTATGATTTTCCTTTTGGGGATGGTAGGTATTACCAACGCCCAAATAAAAGGAACAGTTTTGGATGAAGAGGGTAATCCGTTGCCCGGGGCATCCATTGTAATCAAAGGAACCACCACAGGTACAACTACGGATTTCGATGGCAACTTTACCATTGAGGCTTCCATGGGCGATATTTTAGTGGTTTCCTATATTGGATTCGAGACCTTGCAGTTAACGGTCAATAATACCGTCATGGACATACGTCTTACTTCAGGTGTCGCCTTGTCCGAAGTCATTATTGTTGGTTCGCGTAATCCCAATAGAACGGCCACTGAAAGTACCGTACCTGTAGATGTTATAGACATGAAGGAGCTTAATAATGTGGCGCCGCAGGTAAATCTGAATCAGATATTAAATTATGTGGCACCATCTTTCACCTCCAATACCCAGACCATTTCGGACGGAACAGACCATATTGATCCGGCATCTCTTAGAGGATTGGGGCCCGATCAAGTTTTGGTCTTAATTAATGGCAAAAGAAGGCACACCTCCTCATTGATCAATGTTAACGGTACCTTTGGTAGAGGAAGCGTGGGAACTGATTTGAATGCCATCCCTGCCGCTGCCATACGACGTATAGAAGTGTTACGGGACGGTGCCGCTGCACAATATGGTTCAGACGCTATAGCCGGAGTTATCAATATCATATTGAACAAAGATGTAAATGAACTCACTACTACCGTTACCACAGGAGCCAATTTCACCAAAAACGCCAATGACCAAACCGGGGGTGTGGATGGAGAAACAACCAACATATCGGCTAGTTACGGAATACCACTTGGGGACAATGGTGGATTTATAAACCTGTCCGGAGATTTTGACGTACGGGAGGAATATAGCCGAATGAAGGAGTGGGAAGGTTCTATTTTTAATCTGTACAATACAGTTGAAAGAGTAGCCAATTCAGATGGATACGACATTGCCAATCTTCTGGATGACGATGTAGCCGATGTAATCCAGTATGCAGACCAAGCAGGGATTGATCGAAATGGAGCTAACACCAAAGAGGATTTAAGAACTATTCTTAGTGCAGATGCAACCACTGCGGAATTGGCGGCCAGGGGCCAACAAAGAAGCGATTACAATATGAGGGTAGGACAATCCGCCTTGCGTGGTGGCCGCTTATTTGCCAATTTCTCCTTACCCTTGGATGATTTAGGAACAACGCTATACTCCTTTGCCGGAATCAGTTCCAGGACAGGTAATTCCGCTGGATTTTATAGGTTGCCCAACCAAAGCAGGACCTATACTCCTGCCTATATCGACGGCTTTTTACCCGAGATCAATTCCAATATCAAAGATCAATCCATATCATTGGGAATCAAAGGTATGGTTGGAGATTGGAGCGTTGATTTGAGCAATACCTATGGAAAAAATTCATTCTTGTACACTATCGGAAATACCTTTAATGCCTCTATGCAAAATGCATCCCCCACATTTTTTGATGCCGGTGGGTTCTCTTTTCTTCAAAACACCTCCAATTTGGACATAACACAGTTTTTTGAGGATGTCATGTACGGATTGAACATTGCCTTTGGTGCAGAGTATAGGGTAGAAAATTATGATATTGTTGCAGGGGAAGAGGCGTCCTATGCCCAATATACTG
The DNA here is from genome assembly GCF_030291335.1 of Arenibacter flavimaris. Taxonomy (NCBI): domain Bacteria; kingdom Pseudomonadati; phylum Bacteroidota; class Flavobacteriia; order Flavobacteriales; family Flavobacteriaceae; genus Arenibacter; species Arenibacter flavimaris. The sequence continues at coordinate 95,204 of NZ_JASWIM010000016.1, read as the reverse complement.
CCAATGGACAACGTATAACCTTGGCATCCCAACAACCTTCCCAAGATTTCTTTGGCGCTTCCAGACCTGGTGGCTCCCAAGTGTTTCCAGGTTTTGCTCCGTCCAACGAATTATCTAGGGGAAGAAGCAGTGTAGCCGGCTATTTTGATGTAGAGGCCGATTTTTCAGAAGCGTTTTTGGCCAGTTTCGCTACCCGATATGAAAATTACAGCGACTTTGGAGGTACCATCAATTTTAAACTGGCAGGAAGATTCAAGGCTACTGATAATCTAAATATTCGTGCAGCTCTGAATACAGGCTTTAGGGCGCCATCCCTCCACCAGATCAATTTTAATTCCACCTCCACTATTTTTGACAACCAAGGTAACCCACAGGAAGTAGGGACCTTTGCCAATGATAGCAGGGCCGCCAAACTATTGGGCATTCCACAGTTGAAGGAGGAAACCTCCCAAAGTGTAAGTTTGGGGCTTACCGCCAAAATTCCGGAAGCCAATATTACCGTGACCGTAGATGGATATTTTGTAAAAATCAATGATCGTGTCGTCTATACCGGTCAGTTTTCTGGACCTGGTACAGGTACAGAATTGGACAACCTGCTAAGACAGGCCAATGCTACGGCGGCCTCCTTCTTTGCCAATGCGATTGATACCGAATCCAAAGGCTTGGATGTAGTAGTCACCCACAAGACCGATTTAGGAGCCAATTGGAGGTTAAAATCGGATTTGGCAGGAACTTTCTCCAAAACCAAAAAAGTAGGGGACATAAATGCCTCTGATGTTCTAAGGAATGCAGGATTGATCGATACTTACTTCCCCGAAGATAGCAGGGTTTATTTGGAGGAGGCAGTACCAAGGACCAAAATAAACCTTTCCAATAGCCTTACCTCGGATAAATTTATCATTTTCCTTAGAAATGTGTACTTTGGAGAGGTAACCGAAGCAACCACAACGCTGGCCAACCAACAGGTGTTCGGCACTAAATTGGTAACAGATCTTTCTGTAGGCTATAAAGCAACGGATGCCCTAACTTTTACTATTGGAGCCAATAATTTGTTGGATATTTATCCGGACAGGGCCAAGGACGAATTTGGTAATCGCAGCGATGGCCGTTTCGATTGGTCGCGCAGGGCACAACAATTTGGCATTGGAGGTAGGTTCCTTTTTGCTCGAGTGAATTTTACACTTAAATAAACCCGTAATATTTACATTCATCAAAAAAAGGAAAAGCCACCATGTAGTGGCTTTTCCTTTTTATGGTTACACCTTGAACATTTATTTATGGTTCGGACCATAAATACCAATTGTCTTAACCTTGCAGGTCCACCTCCAAGATTATGTTTGTTTTCAACAATTTGGAAATAGGACAAATTTCCTTCGCCTTTTGGGCCACTTCCTTAAATTGTTCCAATTTGATTCCCGGTACCGTACCACTAAGACTTAAAGTTATCTGTGTTATACTCCCATCCTCAAAATTTACCTTGGCAGCTGTATCCAAATTGGTCGGCGTAAAACCGGCCTCTCCCAACAAAAAACTGAGCTGCATGGTAAAGCATCCGGCATGGGCCGCTCCAATAAGTTCTTCAGGGTTGGTACCCTTGCCATCTTCGAACCGTGACTTAAAGGAATATTGGGTATCCTTCAAGATGGTACTTTCCGTAGTCAAGGTACCCTTACCATCCTTACCGCTACCTTGCCAGTTTGCACTTGCCTTTCTCGTGAATTTCATACCTACTTATTTTAAGTTATTGCAATCTTTTATTAATCCACTTCCATGTATGCCCCCCCTTCCCTGTACAACAAAATGGACCTTCCCTAAATATTGGTAAATCCTACTTCATATACTGTTGAACGGTGAAGCACATTAACCTCTAAGATATTAAATAGCTAATTATAATTTACCAAAATTCACACATTTCCCTTAGTGTTTCTTGCATGCCACATAAGTTGAACTATTTTTCTTCAGGTCCACTAAAACAAAAAAATAGTCAAATGACTGATATTCAGTTAATTAAAATAAATTTCTCTCCTGTATCCAAGGTATTAATGTTAAATATTGCTTAAAACGGTACTATTTTATACATAGTACTGTAACAATTCCATCAATCTATCGTCTCCTAGTAGTACATCAATTAATCATACATAAAAGAATATTATGGAAACAATTAACAAACATTTGGTAAAACAAACATTGGAATCTTCAAAAAGTAGAATTTGGAATAACAAAAGAAGGTACAATTAGCATATCGCAAAAAAACAATTTAAACATCAATTAAAAATCAACATCATGGAAAAAGTCAATAAGCATTTCGTTAAACAAACAATTGAAAACTCTAAAAGCAACATTTGGAATACCAAAAGGCGTTTCAGGTAATTAAAAAACCTTAAAACAATAATCATGAAATCATTCATCCATAAATCACAATCAGAATCAACTAACTTTCAGTTGACCGGGGAAAGTATCCTAATGGTAAATTTTAAAAGTATCAAGAAAAACCGTTGGGCCGAGCGCAGAATCTATTTAAATTAATTACCATTGTTCACAGTGAAAAGGTTCTATAATTAAGAGCAGTTGATGTGGTATCACCTGCTTTTTTTTATATCAGTTCATCCTACCCCTTTAGCTTTACCCAAGAGTAAGGTGGTACAATTAAAACGGCCCTAATCCTCTTTGGGCGAAAACCGACTTGAAAATCTAGAAAACAAGACCAATTTTTTTCTGGTATTGATAAAATAGACCCCGGTCAGAAGCACTATAGCAGCAATGGTGGACTGGGTAGTTATCTGTTCATCCAAGAAAAACCAACCCAGTAAAAGTGCTATTATCGGGTTTACATAGGTGGAAGTCGCTACCTTTTCGGGTGATACCACTTTTAATAGATAGTTGAACGCGGTAAAGGCAACTATACTGCCCAGAATTATAAGAAACAGCATAGAATATTGTACCGGACTACTCCAAGTTGTAGGAAGGGTCCAAGTTTCCCCAATAAGCAAGCTTCCCACCATTAGAATGATTCCCGCTGTAAACATTTGAAATCCTGTATTGACAAAATAATTCTTGGGTAGATCCGCCTTGGCCACAAACAAACTGCCATATGCCCAACTAACCATACAGCAAAATATCATGACCATCCCCAATACCGAGTTCTCTTGACTTATAATTTGGTTTTGGCTCACCAATAAATAGATCCCCAAAATGCCAATAATAACCCCTACCACAGACATGGTCTGAATCTTTTTTCCTTCCAGTATCCGCATTAACAATAAAATTACCAGAGGTTGTGCCGCTATTTCCAAAGCTGCAAAACCGCTGTCTACGTATTTCAGTGCCCATACAACAAAACCATTCCCAAAAGCAAGGAATAAAAATCCTGCAACAATGGAATTTAATAATTGCCTTTTAGTGATGGTCATTGGAATCCCCATAATCTTACACAGTAAAAAAATTAAAATTCCAGCCACCGAAAACCGCACAGAAGCCAACATAAAGGGAGGTAATTCATGTACAGCGATCTTATTCATTAGGTAAGTAGAGCCCCAAATAACATATATGGCAAAAAAAGCGAGTACTATTAGAAGTGTATTTTGGGATTTGGACATAAAAATAGCTTTTCCAATGAACCACAAAAGTAAGTATAACTTTTATTAATTATGCCCATCCAGGATGCCATATTATGGCAATAATCCACTAATACCGTCCCTGGTCTCCCCAAGTTCCAATCCTAAAAGTTTAGTCACTTATGTAGTTTGCTAAAACAATAGGCAAAGAACAGGCCTACTGCTTTAAATTGTGGCCGTATACATCGCTAACCCTCCTGTTTACCAGCTACCGCCACCGCCACCGCCAAAACCACCGCCAGAAGAACCGCCACCACTAGAGCTTCCACTGCTGGAAGGGGAACTCACCATATTCGATTTTGTGCTTGACATGGTCTTGGAAAAGGATTTGGAAAACTGATTCATTGTAAAACTACTACTTGAAGTAGAGGTATACCAGTTAGGGGGGGGTATATTTAGATTGCGAAACTTTTTGGCCCATTGATCAAACAAACCAAAGGCCAGTGCGTACCCCAGGGTATTCTCAAAGTAATGCGGGTCCTCCTTCAAAAGCATCTTTAATCTGTTTTCCTCCGCTACCTTAATAAATTTTTTAAATCCCTTTAATTCGGAAAGTAACTCATTGCCCTTCGCATTCTTTTTTACCATAAATCGATTGACAAAAATAAGTATCACACAGACAACTACGATGGCCACTGCTGCCAAAGGCCCCCAGAGGAACAAACCTACCAAGGTAAGTCCGATCGCCAAAACTATCAAAGCCACATACATAATGCCCTGCATTTTTTTGGACTCCGCTTCGTAATAGGGCTGTGCACTTTCCTTTAACTGGCTGCGCGCCTTTATCATTTTGGTATAAAAGGTATCCTTTAAACTACTTACCAGTACTTCGGTACCAACCACATTGGCATTGTCACCAAACAGGCCCTTGAATATTTCCAATTCATAGGTAGGGGAATCCATTGGCAAGGATTGCAGCCGAATAATTTTGGTGTCCTTTGATCCAAAAAGGCCCTTTTTGGGAATTTCTTCCAGTCTTATAAACCCTTTTGACCCCCAATAGGGTATTAAGGCTATCAAATCGGCATTGTCATCCTTATCGTTGATTAAAAACCCAACCATGGCAGGATCCAAACCGTCAGGCGGAAAATAACTGGTGGCAGCAATGACACGTTGGTCCTTGCCAAATTTCCACCATACCCTAAAAAAGGCAAAAAGCATTATCCCGATCAGGAACACCCAGCCATAATTATCCCAAAAAGGCCAAAAGGGCTTTTCCTCTTCAACTGAACCTAACGGAAGATTCATCAATACCGTAACACTCTCTCCGGGGTGGGATACAAAGCCCGCCTTGCTTGTTCCGGAAAATTCATTATCCGTAAAATATAATTGCATGTCCGCTGAAGTTGTAGAAGTACCCCTCTCCCCTGCGTACACAAAGCTATTTTCTTTGCTGGGAAATACATTGTCCGGAAGCCTAATGGTAAAACTGACTTGGTGAAAATTGGCCAACCAATCCTCTGGTTTGATGTTCCAATAAAACCGGATTTGCGTATCCTCAAAAAGAAAGGCATTATGGACCCGATATTTAATTTCGTAATGCTGGGGACCAACCAGGGTAATATCCTTATCCCCAATTTTGATTTCCAAATGGTCCTGCATCTTTTGTACAAAATCGAATGGCGCTTCAAATTTGTAATCGGGAACGTTTATCTTACCAATCTTAATCTTTCGGGTAGATTGGTTACCCTTGGAGTCGACAAGGTCATATTTTGTTTGGATAGTCCTATAAATTCCATGTTTGGGAATTTCAAAGTTAAGATCGTAGTTTTCAACCACATCAAAATAACCTTCCTTATGAACCGTGATGTCGACAGCGTAATTTTTAACCGTAAAATCCTGGGCCCAGCCCGTGTGGATAGTTACAAGAAATAAAAATAAACAATAGGTATTTTTCATTAAGAGAAATCTACTTTTACATTCGCTCTACTAGCCTCCTCCGCTTCAAAATAATCGAAATGTTGATATTTAAATAAACTGGCCACCAATACCCCTGGTACACTTTCCCCATAAGTATTATTTTCCCGCACTGAACCATTATAGTACCTTCTGGCGCGTTCCAGATTTTCTTCAATTTCGTTTAACTTTTGTTGCAGATCCAAATAATTGGCGTTGGCCTTAAGATCTGGGTAGGCTTCCCCTAAGGCAAATATACTTCTCAAACTTTGTTGAAGTTGATTCTCTGCCTTTATTTGGGCATTGATATCCCCGGAAGGGACTGCCATAGCAGCATTTCTGGCATTTATTACAGCCTCTAAGGTCGATTTTTCATGTTTGGCATATCCTTTTACGGTCTCCACCAAATTTGGTATTAGATCGTACCTTCTTTTTAAAGCTACATCTATGTTGCTCCAAGCATCCTTGACCAGGTTTCTAAGTGTGGCAAAGCGATTGAAAATATTTACTAAGAACAAGGCTATCAAAGCTAGGATTCCCAAAAAAATAATTAATGTAATCATGGTCCGGTTTTTAGATGTTACAAATATGGTTCACTAAGTTACTTTATTTTTTTGTTCATTCAATAGGCCATTTATCAAATTAGGGGAAACATGGAAAAATTTAAATTAAAAAACTTTATTGTTTCCTTGCCGGGAGAAGGAAGCTTATCTCGAAAATAACAGCAGGCGTGAGAATTACTTATCATAGGTCAATGTGCATAAGCCATAGGAATCTTAATTTTGAGGAAACAAAAAAAAGATATCATGAAAACTATACTACATAAAGCAGACAGCAGAGGACATGCCGATCACGGTTGGTTAAATTCATACCACAGCTTTAGTTTTGCCAATTATCACAACCCCGAGCGAATGAACTTTGGGGTTCTCAGGGTTCTAAACGATGATACTGTCTCTGGCGGGCAGGGCTTCGGGCAACATCCTCACAAGAACATGGAAATCATTTCCATTCCCTTGAAAGGGGATTTGGAACATAAGGATAGTATGGGCAATACCACCGTTATCAAAGAAGGTGATGTTCAGGTGATGAGCGCAGGAACCGGTGTTTTTCATAGCGAGTATAACAAAAACAAAAATGAAGAAGTTAAATTTCTGCAGATTTGGGTATTTCCAAAAACACAAAATGTAACTCCTAGATACGACCAGATTTCTACCCGTGATCTGGCCACAAAAAATTCCTTTTACCAAATTCTTTCACCCGAAAAAACAGAGCAAGGAGTCTGGATACATCAGGATGCTTGGTTTTCCATGGGGGATTTTGAGGCAGAAATCACTTCAACTTATACTTTAAACAATCCCGCTAATGGATTGTATTTATTTGTACTGGAAGGGGAAATAACTATTGAAGACCAAATACTACAGAGACGTGACGCCATGGGTTTGTGGGATACGGACCATATCAACCTTACCGCCAAAGCAGCCAGCAAGATATTATTAATGGAAGTTCCATTGGCATAACGGCCAAACCCCACCAACCAATACACTACATTCTGCTTTTTAGCGAAGTGGTTGGTGGTTTGTCGAATTTAGTGCACTTCCAAGGGCATTTACCTTAATTTAAGGGTAATTTTACTATGCACAAAACCTGTATTTTGAAAAAAATCAAACTCCTGTTCGCGGTAGCAACCATTATTCCCATTGCCTTGTCATGTTCCAAAGAGGGCAAGGAGGAACTTTTGGATATTGTAATCAAGGAACAACCGGCAGATCAACCGACTGAAGAGCCTGGTGTGCAAGAACCTATTATTGAAAGTAGCCCGCTCCCCAACAACCCGCAAAGAACCGGGGATGCCGCAGCTGGATACGAATATTTAATTTCAGGCGATTATATGAGTTCCGGAATTCCCTATGACGCCTTTCTATTGGGGAGCGATGTAAGTCCCGATAACCGTCTCAATAGAACGGGAGACAACGCAAACCTGCCCTACGATTACACAGCAATAACCGCTGATAACGGAACAAGGGTGGTTGCGCCCAATTGTATGGCATGCCACGCCTCTACCATAAACAACCAATTTATAATTGGGCTAGGGAGTCATGATGCCGATTTTACAGTAAACAGGGCTGGCAATATAACTTTGTTGAATTCAGGTATAAGAGCATTATACGGTGGGGAGGAGAGTCCGGAATGGAAGGCATACGAACAATTCAGGAAAAGCATAATGGCCATTGGCCCCAAGACAATTACAGAAACCAAAGGTGCCAATCCCGCCGATAAAATTACCCAGGTATTGATAGCACATCGGGATAAAAACACATTGGATTGGGCAGACACACCATTGGTGGAAATACCGGATGAGGTGATCCCTTCAGATGTGCCCGCATGGTGGCTGTTAAAGAAAAAGAATGCCATGTTTTACCACGCCATAGGCCGACTTGATTATTGCAAGTCGTTTATAGGCTCCAGCCTTCTAACCCTGGGGGATGCAACCAAGGCGGTTGAAATAGACACTAAAATGGTAGATGTATTGGCCTACATACAGACTTTGGAAGCTCCTGAGTATCCATTTCCCATAGATTCGGATTTAGCGCAGCAGGGCAAACAACTGTTTGAAAATACTTGCGCAACCTGTCACGGTACCTATGGGGACAACCCAACCTATCCTAATTTACTCGTAACCTTAAAGTCGGTTGGAACCGATCCGGAATTATCCAACCATTACACACAATCTTCTCCCATGAACGATTATTTTATGGATTGGTTCAACACGGGATGGTTTGGCACCAATGACAATAGCCTGGAAATAAAGGCAGAAGGCGGCTATATTGCCCCACCTCTGGATGGCATATGGGCTACTGCCCCATACTTCCATAATGGATCGGTGCCTACCCTGGAAGACGTCTTGAACAGCAAGAACAGACCCACGAGATGGAGCAGGTCTTTTGACAATACCGATTACGATCAATCAAAAGTGGGTTGGATCTATTCCAGCGAACAGACCAAAGTTGACGAGAACACCTACGATACCACTTTAAAGGGATATGGAAATTCTGGCCACATCTTTGGCGACCAATTGACCAATTTAGAAAGGTCTGCACTAATAGAATATCTAAAAACGCTGTAATTCAACATTTTATAGCTACCGATTTAAATCAATACAACAACTTTATCCCTCTTTCATTTAGAAGAACCAACTAGCGTATATACGGATGTTTTCCAGTGTCCAATGAGCACGGCCAGCCTTATTCCTCCGGTGGCCTGCCATGAATATCTTCGTAAATAGTATCGAAGTTTTGGCGCAAATGTGTGCTTAATTTTTTGTGATAATCATCTGTTAGCCACTTAAGAAAGTTGTAAGTGCTTTTGCTAATGCACTTGGCATAACGCTGAATTCTATCATCTATATCCGGACCCAACATCTTGGCGAGCGCAAGGGCATCATAAACATCCTCACTGTTTTCCACGCATATTCTGGCATGTTGTGCAATAGATCGCTCCAATACCACCTTTGACGTCTCCCCATTTTTAATGGAATCCACATAGGTTTCCTTTATATCGAAATAAACATCCTCGGATTTGGCAAATTCCGCACGCAAATCTTCGGGCATCTCCCATTTGAAATTGCCTTCCAACTCCTCATCACTCAAAAGTCGCTCTGCATAAAAATTGGGCGACTTAAATATGGTCTGCCAGTCCAAATCCGCTCCCCATGGACCAAAGCGATGGAAATTGTTACCCAGGTCAATTACCGAGAAGGAGGATTTATTGTTCAAAATTCTTGAACCCCTACCTATCATCTGATAGTACAGGGTTAAGGATTTGGTGGCCCGGTTCAAAATAATGGTATCTATGGTAGGTTCATCAAACCCTGTGGTCAAAATACTTACGGAGGTTAAAATGGCGTTAGGTGTCATGCTAAACCACTTTAAAATGGTTTTACGCTGTTTTTTGGTAGCAGTATTATCCAAATGGGCAATAGGATATCCCGCTGCCCTAAAGGTCTCGTAAACATGCAGGGAAGTATTTATTCCATTATTAAAAATCAAGGTCTTTTTTCCTTTGGAATGTTTCTCATAAGCCTCCAACAGCTTACTGAGCATTTGGCTGTTGTTATAAAGGTCTTCTGAGGATTTAACGGTGTAATCCCCATTGGACCCAACCTCCAAAGAGGTTAGTCCCATATTGTAGGAGTAGAAATCGGCTCTGGCCAAAAATTCGTTTTCAATAAGCGCTTCAATGGTTTCCCCTACGATCAATTCATCATAATTGTCTTTCATGGGCAAATCCTTATTGGAGCTCAAAGGCGTTGCGGTAACCCCCAAGACAAAGGAATTCTCAAAAAACTTGAACAATTTTGTAAAGGAGTTGTAGTGCGCCTCATCAATAATTACCAATCCAACATCGGAAATATCCAGTTTATCGTCTTGTAACCGGTTGTTCAAGGTCTCCACCATGGCCACAAAACAACTATATTCTTCCTGGTCGTCCAAGTTGGCTTTACTATCCACCACTTTGTTGGTAACCCCAAAACTGGTCAACATGGTAGATGTTTGTTTGCAAAGCTCTATACGGTGGGTCATGATCAGCACCTTCTTATTATGGTGCTTGAGGTATTGCCTCACGATTTCCGAAAAAATAACCGTTTTACCACCGCCAGTAGGCAATTGATACAAAAGATGATAATCATCCGGAGCGGTTTCGAATTTATCAAAAATTTGATCTATAGCTCCTTTCTGATAGCTGTACAGCTCCTTATCCGTTTTTCTTTCTACAATAGCACTGGCAATCAAAGTCTCCGACATAATCTCTTTTTTGGACTGCAAAACTAAGCCCTTTGTTGGGTGTTTAACGAATATTTTTGGAAAATTTAGGGAATAATTTTATTTTATTTCATTGTCGGACCCCTTTAAGGCCGCTATTGCATTAAACTATTCAATGAAATACCTAGGCCCCTACGGTACACTGTTGCCAATGGCAACTCTAATTCTTGGCAAGGTTTCTTAGCGCCACCCATTGCTTGAGCATTTCCCTTGAATCCGTGGCCGGGTACCCCAATACGGTTTTTCCTGGAAGCACATCGCTCATTACACCGGAACCTGCCCCCACTACGGCGCCCGAATTAATAGTGGTATGATCTTTTATGGAAGCACTCCCTCCTATTATTACGCCATCGCCCAAAGTAACCGAGCCAGCCAAACCACTGTGCCCGGCCATAATACACGATCTTCCCAGCACACAATTATGGGCTATTTGAACCAAATTATCTATTTTACAACCATCACCCACTATGGTGGAACTAAACTTGCCTCGATCAACACATGAATTGGCCCCAATTTCCACATAATTGCCAATCACCACATTTCCTATTTGCGGTATTTTCACCAATCCCCTACCATCATCACTGGGCCTATAACCAAATCCATCCGCGCCAATACTGACATTGGTATGGAAAATACAATTATTCCCTATTACACTACGCTCCCTGATAACGGTTCCGGACCAGATCACGGTATGATGACCTATGGTAGTTTCATCAAAAACAGTAACATTGGGATACAGGATAACCCCATCCCCCAAAACTACATTTTTACCCACATAACTACCTGCTCCAATTTTGCAACCCTTACCCAAAACGGCAGTCTCGTGCACTTCGGCCCGTGGGTGGATTTCTTCCAATAATTCAGGAGGTGCTGGTTGAAACGCCTCCAGCAATTTGGCCATGGCCAAATCTGCATTTACCACCTTAATAAAGGCCCTGCCCTCGCCGGGCAGTATTTTTACCGCATTGGACACTATGGCGGCACTGGCGCCGCACGAATCCCATTGCCGTGCATATTTATTGCTGGAGATAAATGTAATTTGTTGGTCTTTGGCCCTATTTATTTGTTCGGCACCAATGATTGGTTTGCTATAACTACCTATAAGTTCCCCGTCCAAGAGCTCACTTATTTCTGCAACAGTAAATGATTTCATATAATATTTTCATTTTTGTTTTATTGCTAAAACACCGATTAATTTTCTACTTTATATTGGAATATAGCGTTAATTAACAAACTAAACCGCCAACTTTCAACGCAACAGGCATAAAAATCAAATTTAAAGAAAAAAAATTGTTGGCTAAGCTTGATTATTTGCCCTATGGCCTGGTAGTGACAACACCCTGCCCAACTATTGCCTTTTCGACTTTAAATACAATTGCTCTACCTTATCCCGCGCCCATGGGGTCTTCCTTAAAAATTTTAGACTGGATTTAATAGAGGGGTCCTGATTAAAGCAGCGTATATTGATTCTTGCCCCCATTTCCTCCCAACCGTATTGGGCTACTAGGGAGTCCAACATATTGGCCAAGGTAATACCGTGCAAAGGATTCTTTTCGTTAAACATTTAAAGCAAAATATTAAATAAATATAATCATATAATTTATCTACAGTTGATTACTATTTTCTTTTTTTGTTTTTTTTCGAAAATATTTTATCTCCCCTGGTGATCGGTTTTTTATATTTCTTTGCGATTTCCCTTTTGTAGGATCCTCCTTGGTTTATCTTTTTGTTTTTATCCGATTTCTCATGAAAGGCAGCACCACGCCCCTCTTGTTGGGACGCACCCACAGGATTGTTGTGTTCCAGATTCTTTGGACGTTCCTCCGGTGCCAGTTCTTCGGAAATTTTCACCTCTTCCGGAAACGCCAATAATGGAATTTTGTAATCCATTAATTTTTCAATGGCATTTTTAAACTCCTCCTCTTTCTCTGTATACAACAACAAGGAGTTCCCTTTTTTCTCCGCTCTACCGGTCCTACCTATACGGTGCATATAGTTCTCTGGATATGTAGGGGTATCAAAATTGATTACATGGGTAATCTGCTCCAGATCCAAGCCCCTGGACATTACATCGGTAGACACCAAGATCCTATTTTTACCTTCATCGAATTGCTTAATGGACCTAATTCTATAATTCTGAGTTTTATTGGAATGAATTATGGCCGCCTCATCGCCAAAATCCACCTGGAGGGCTTCAAACAACCTGTCGGCACTTCTCTTATTGGAAACAAAGATCAATACCTTTTTATAGACGGTTTTATCCTTCAACAGAAAGATCAACAAGTTTACTTTGGTGTAATAATTTTGAACGGCATAGGCAACTTGTTCGATGTTTTCCAAGGGGGTTCCACTAACGGCTATCGATACTTTTTCCGGTGCAATAAAAAAGTCCTCTATTAATTGGGAAACCTCCTCTGTCATGGTAGCAGAGAACATGATATTTTGTCTTCTCTGGGGCATTAATTCAAAAATATTGGTAATCTGGAAACGAAAACCAAGATCCAACATAACATCTACCTCATCGATCACCAATTTCTTGATATCCCTTAGCTTGACCGTCCTGTCCAGCGTAAGGTCATATAATCTGCCAGGGGTAGCCACCAAGATATCACACCCTTGGGCAACTGCCTGCCTCTGCGTATTTATATTTGCTCCCCCATAAATACCGCAAACCCTAACACTCATATACTTGGAATAAGCTTCTATATTGGCCACCACCTGCAGCACCAGTTCCCGTGTGGGCACCAATATCAATATTCTGGGATTGATTTGTTTCGAAAATTTCAACTCCTGCAAAAGTGGCAACATATAAGCAAAAGTTTTCCCGGTACCTGTTTGCGCAATCCCTATAATATCCTTTCCCGACATGATTACGGAAAAGGCCTCTTGTTGGATAGGGGTTGGTACATTAAAGCCCAAATCCTCTATGGCATAATGTAATTGTTTTGATATATTAAAATCCGAAAAAGTGCTCATCCCCAATATTTTTCAACAAAGGTATAGTTTATAATCCTGATTACTATCCTTTTCCCAATTGTTGCCATGAATCAAAGTCCTAATTGGATTCTTAATTAAAACTTAATTCCAGCGGCTAACTATTCAATTATTATTATTTTGATACCCAAACCAATTTAAAATCCAAAAAATGAAAAAAGCCTACATTTCACTTACTTTATCCCTGCTGTGTTTTATTCAAACCGGATTTACCCAGACTGCAGATAAAATTGTTTCCCAAATAGTGTCCGAGGTTAATGGGAATTCACAATTGGAAACGCTGGCCCACGAATTATTGGACGTCATTGGTCCTAGACTGGTTGGCACCCCACAGATGCAACAGGCCCATGATTGGGCCCTGACCCAATACACCAATTGGGGAATTGCCGCCAAAAACGAACAATGGGGCCAATGGAGGGGCTGGGAACGAGGTATAACACATATTGATATGGTAGCTCCAAGAATCCAAACCCTAAAAGGAACCCAATTGGCCTGGAGTCCTGGCACTGGGCGTAAAGGTATCACGGCAGAAGTAATAATCTTGCCTACCGTTGCCGATTCCGCCGAATTTAACAAATGGCTGCCGAACGTTAAGGATAAACTGGTTATGATCTCGATGAAGGAGCCTACCGGTAGGCCGGATTATAATTGGGAAGAATTTGCCACACCGGAGTCCTTCGCCAACATGAAAAAAGACAGGAACTTGCAGGAGGATGAGTGGAAACAAAATATGCAGCGCACAGGATATAACAGACGATCCTTGCCACTGGCATTGGAAAAAGCCGGGGCTTCCGGAATAGTAACCTCATATTGGTCCAAAGGCTTTGGTGCGAATAAAATATTCGGTGCAAACACTGAGGAAATTCCCATGGTAGATCTGGAATTGGAAGACTACACCATGCTTTACAGGCTGGTAGAGAGCGGAAAACGCCCCAGAATTAAAATCCTGGCAGAATCCAAGGAACTCGGCGCGGTGCCAACATTTAATACCATTGCTGAAATAAAAGGTACAGAAAAGCCAGATGAATATGTTATACTATCCGCACATTTCGATTCATGGGATGGTGGAACAGGTGCTACTGACAACGGAACTGGCACTTTGGTAATGATGGAGACCATGCGCATCCTTAAAAAAATATATCCCAACCCCAAAAGAACCATCTTGGTTGGCCATTGGGGAAGTGAAGAGCAAGGGTTGAACGGTTCCAGGGCCTATGTGGAGGATCATCCAGAAATAGTAAATAAGGTACAAGCCGTTTTTAATCAGGACAATGGTACTGGAAGGGTTGTTAAAATATCGGGAGGCGGATTTCTCAATTCCTATGAATACCTTTCTAGTTGGCTATCTGCAGTACCGGACGAAATAACCCAGCACATAGAGACCACATTTCCCGGAATGCCCGCAGGTGGAGGATCGGACAACGCCTCCTTTATAGCTGCCGGAGCCCCGGCATTTGGACTAAGTTCTTTAAACTGGTCCTATTGGAACTACACTTGGCACACCAATAGGGATACCTATGATAAAATAGTATTCGACGATCTAAGGAACAATGTAATTCTTACGGCAATATTGGCCTATATGGCAAGTGAGGACCCAGAAATGAGCTCTAGGGAAAAAAGAATCCTACCGGTAAATCCCAGAACTGGGGAACAATCCCTTTGGCCCACACAACGATCACCTGAGAGAAGGGGTGGATTATGAGAATTTACCATGAATTTCCCTTGGGTTTATTAAAAATAAAGACTAACTTAAATTCCAGAATTAATACCGGATCTTACTTAGGTCTGTTAACTTAAAATCAATTGAATATGAATATCAATTTTGAATATGATGATGTAAAAGCAAGTGCCCGACTAGAAGAATTGGCCACAAAAAAGTTGGAAAAACTAGAAGACAAATATGATTTTATAGTGCGTGCCGATGTTTTCTTCAAAAAAGAGAACACCTCCTCGCCAGATACCGGGTTGATCTGCAACATAAGGCTCAGCGCACCGGGCCCTAGATTGTTCGCAGAGTCCAACAACGCTAAATTTGAAGTGGCCATTGCAGCTTCTGTAGAAGAACTGGAACGGCAATTGGAAAAAAGAAAAGGCAAAATGAAAACACATTAGCCTTGTTTACAGTAATCCATTAACACTAAAAATGCCCCGGAATACGGCTAAATCTTCCCGGGGCATTTTTATTCGCCCTTACCATAATAAAAGGCATAGTTCACAGATGCTCAATCCTCGGCATCCTCAAATTTAGCATCTGCCAAAGTTTTCATCAAGCGATCGGAAAACGGGTTTTTATATAAATCCTTGAGCAGTTTTTTTCTTTTGCGATCAGAAATATCCATAGTATCCAAAATGCCCTGTCTTCTTTTCGCCTCAACCATCCGCTTCTCCTTCAATGCCAACCGGTCTTCGGCCGATAAGATCATGTCCGGCTCATATTCCTCCAATACCGTCCGTTTTTCTACCTTCATCCTTTTTGCCAAAGTATCGTTCCCTTTGGATTGGGCATACCCGTTCACCGCTGAAAAAACCATAACAAGCACAATTACAGCGCTGTAAATATCTTTCATCATATTTCATAAAAAGTGTCTGCTTAAAGTTATGACATTTTATCCACCTTATTATACCCCTAATCCGGTTTAACCTTACCATATATCGTGTTTTAAAGTCATTCTATCGATTTTTACATTAACATCCTTTATCCCACCGCTCTAAGGTTGATAAATTACGCGTTAACATTCCTGAAAAAAGAATATGACATGTTCCCGCTTGTCATTTAAAAATGATACTTACATTTGTGCCTTTAATTACGATAACATATGTTAGTTTGGGGCTCGTTTATTGGTCTGATCATTATTTTTTTGGCACTGGATCTAGGTGTTTTTCACAAACATGAACATGTAATAAAATCAAAGGAAGCGGGAATATGGACGGCCATCTGGGTTACCGTGGCCCTAAGCTTTAGTGGCGTTATTTATTGGCTGTTCTCCAATGGAATCATTGACAATCCTACAGCCTTGACCCCCAACGATGCTGTTTTAAAATACTTAACGGGCTATCTTATTGAACTGTCGCTTAGCGTAGACAATGTCTTTGTCATTGCCGTAATCTTTGGCGCCTTTAAGATTCCTGCCATTTATCAGCACAGGGTACTGTTTTGGGGCATATTGGGAGCTATCGTTTTTAGGGCCCTAATGATCGTATTTGGGGTTGCCCTGATTACAAAATTCGACTGGATCATATATGTCTTTGGGGTATTCTTGCTTTACACTGCCTTTAAAATGTTAAGATCGGACGATAACGAATTTGACCCAAAAAATTCTTTCGTCTTCAGAAGGTTAAAAAAGCTTTACCCTATTACCTCCGCTATTAATGGCCATGATTTTTTTATAAAGCGTATGGGAGTTTACGCAGCTACACCACTTTTTGTGGCTTTGGTTGTCATTGAATTGACCGATATACTTTTTGCCCTGGACAGCATTCCTGCTATTTTAGCCATTACGGCCGACCCTTTTATTGTTTTTAGCTCCAATATTTTGGCCATACTTGGATTGCGTTCCATGTATTTCCTAATTTCCCGAATGTTGGAAAAATTTAGATATATTAATTATAGCCTAGTGGTGATTTTAGCTTTTGTTGGTTTAAAAATGCTGTTTTCCCATCATATTGAAATTCCTGAATGGGTCTCCCTTACGGTGATATCCGTATCCCTGGTTGGGGGCATAATTTCCTCTCTTCTCATCCCTGATAAAAAAGATAAGAAGTAGGGCTATTTTTTATCCTGTAGTTTTTGGGCCACAATATTTAGGGCATCCCTGACCGTTTGCATATTGTCCATATCCTCATTCTCCAAACGTATCCCAAACGCATCTTCCACATCCAGGACAATATCAACCAAATTGGCCGAATTGATATTTAGTTCATTTACAAAATTACTATCCTCCCCAATGGTTCCTTCAGGAACATCCTCTGGAAGATACGCCCTAACAATGTTCTTCAGTTGCTCAAAATGGTGATCATATCCCATAGTCATATTTCCTTATATTCATTAAAGATAATACAGGCATTTACATCTCCAAATCCAAAACTTGCTTTTGCTATGATTTTAGGTCTATGGGCAATTGATTTTAAGGGGATTTTGGAAGCATCCACCAATTTCAGTATCTCCGGATGAAGGTCACTACAATTTTGATTGCCAAAAACCAACCCCTCACGGTATTGCAACAAGGTCGCCACACATTCTATACTTCCCGCCGCTGCCAAACAATGGCCTACCAGCCCCTTAGTGGTATTTATGTACGGAAAATCCTTACCGCTGCGCCCCAAGGCCTCACTCCAGTTTCTAATTTCCTCGGCATCTTTAGAGGTAGCCGTTAAATGTCCATTAATAACATCCACCTCCCATTTTTCTACCCCTGCATCCACTAATGCCTCCTGGATGCATCTCTGCACCGCCTCACTGTTAGGGGCCGTCATAGTACCTAAGCCCCTCTGACCTCCGCTATTGGTTGCTCCCCCCAATACCTCCGCATAGATTTTGGCCCCTCTCTCCAAAGCGCTGTCCAAAGACTCCAACACCATGGCTCCTGCCCCACTTCCTGGAACAAACCCTGAAGCATTGGCACTCATTGGCCTGCTGGCCTGCTGGGGATTACCATTGTACTTGGAGGGAAGTATACGCATGGCATCAAAACCACCCCATATATAAGGACCACTGTCACTACAACTCCCTACCAATATCCTTTCAGCCTTCCCTGCCCTAATACGCTCCATTCCCATAATTACCGCTTCAGTACCAGTTGCACATGCCGACGAATTGGTTGTTATCTGATTACCACATCCCAAAATTCCACCTAGATAAGCACTGATGCCACTGGCCATTGTCTGCATTACGGAATTACTGCCCAAACGGCGAGTGTTTTTATCATCTATTAGATATATGGATTCTCGCAGTTTGTCTATTCCCAAAATTCCAGTGCCAAAAATTATTCCGCTATCCCAATCGGGGCGATCCTTTTCTGCCTTTTCAAGACCAGCGTCCTTCCATGCATCCGTACCTGCCATGACACCATAAACTATACCACTCGCCCTTAAGTTCCTCAATTGCAATGACGTAAAATAAGATTCCTTTAAACTTTCCGGTATTTCCGGTTGTCCTGCTATTTGACATCCAAACCCCAAGTCTGCCAACTCTTGATAAAACTTAATTCCACTTCTACCATGGAGCATGGAATCAAAAAAACTGGGTAGGCCCACCCCGTTGGGGGCACATATCCCAAGTCCGGTTACCACTACCCTCCTGTTCATATTTTTCTATCCTTTATCATCCCGGACAAAACACCTTTACAAATCAATTGGGATTGTTGGTTGTACATTTTAACCTCACATTTCAACTTATTGAAACGGAAGAAAAGCTTCTTCGATTTTACAGTTACTGTTTCCATGGGAAAAACAGGCAATAAAAATTGCATCTCGGAACTACTTAAAGCTACCTCCAAACTCCCTGTATCCACTTTTTCCAAATTAAGCAAGTATATCCCCAAACACACCAATCCCACCTGGGCACAGCATTCGGTAAGTATTACTCCCGGTGTAACAGGTTGCTCCTTAAAATGGCCATCATAAAAAAATTCATTCTTTTTAAAAGTGTAGCAACCTTCAATGGCATCGGTGCCGATCATATTAATCCTATCAACGAATAAAAAAGGATTGGTATAAGGCAATTTATCAATTATACTACTCGTAATAGACATATAACAATCATTTTATTAAACCATTAGTTTACCAATCCAAAACTAGAAATCGGCCTAGACCAATAAAAGGTATTAAACCTGAGGGCAGGCCTGCCGACAAAGGCAGGCCCCGAACCCAATTATAGGAATCGATCCTAGGGTCGAGGTATTGAACCTAGATCCCGTCGAAAAAGGCGGGATTAGTTCAACTTGCAATTTAAGGTGCGTCTTACCGACTTCCCAAAATTGAGTTTCACTAATAATCTCCCAGTCCTATTACCATTCCAGTAAAATGCGTTGGGCAGAGAACCCCGGGCCAAAAGTCAACATTAAACCCCGTTTCCCTTCCTCTATATCCTTTTCCATAAATCGCTCCAAAACATAAAGCACCGTTGCACTGCTCATGTTGCCATATAAACGTAGCGTTTCACGGGTATCGTCCAAATTCTTGCCCAAAACACCAAAAAGCCTTTCCACTGTTTCCACAATTTTCTTGCCCCCAGGGTGAAAAATTAAATGATCAATTTCTTCAATAGTACAACCATACCGCTGCAAAAAAGGATGGATAATTTGTGGAAAATGTTCGGAAATCGTCTGTGGCACCAAGGGATCCAAAATCATTTTTAGGCCCGAATCGATTAGATCGAAACCCATCAAATGTGTTGCATCGGGAAAATGATACATTCCCCCCCCAACAATTGTTGGTCCTTTGGCTTCCCTTTCCGAAGAGAGTAAAACGCAGGCAGCACCGTCACCAAAAATAGCAGCACTTACCATATTTGCCATAGAGTAATCGTTAAGTTGAAAGGTAGCTGTTGGACTTTCAACGGCCACAATGGCCGCCCTCTTTCCTGGATTGGACCTTAAAAAATTGCTGGCATATAGTAAGGCCGATACACCTGCTGCACAACCCATCTCCGTAACGGGCAATCGAACAATATCGTTCCTGAGATCCAGGTCGTTAATAAGATAAGCGTCCAAGGAAGGAATCATAATCCCTGTGCAACTTACCGTAATTATATAGTCCAGACTGTCTGCCGTCCAACCACTCTTATCTAGGGCTTTCCCAAGAACAGTTTTTCCCAACTTTTTGACTTCCCGGACATACACCTTGTTTTTGTCCTCAAACGAAGTTGCTTTAAAAACCTCTTCGGGACTCATTATACTATAGCGTTTATCTACGGCTGCGCCTTCAAAAATTTTCAGTACTTTACGCTGAAACCGCTCATCCTTACCGTACAGCCATTTCTCCACAAAAGGTAAAATATCCTTGGTATTTCTACTGTATTGTGGCAGCGATTTGGTTACTGCAACTATCTTACTCCCTTCCATATGGCAATTGTTTTCCCTTTATTCTCATTATCCATAGATATCTAAATGCCCACCTCCAACATATGTCGTGTTCTACATTGGGTAGATTAATGGAAAAATTTACTAATTCCAATTTGGTAAATGCACTTTTTATGGAAACTAAACCATCATGTTTCGCAATCTTTGTTTTTATAAAAATAAGGCTAAAGAGCCTAAAAAGATAATAGGAGACTTTACTTCTTTGCAGATCGTTTATAACAATGCCCAATCTGCTCAGTTTTACAAATCGATCTAGAAAAATTGGTATTTCCTTGGAATCAAAATGATGCATTGTTAGGGTACAGAGCAGAATATCACATTGTAGCTCCCTTGCTTCCTGAGCCAGAATATCCAGCTCCAAGAATCTTATATTGGAATACGCCTTAAAATTTTCTTTGGCCATTGCAATGGATTTGGAATTTAAATCCACCCCTATTAGCTCCAGGTGTACAGGCTTATTCTTATAATAGGCAGCTACTTTTCCCAACATTGTCCCATCCCCACAACCCATATCCATAATAGTGTAGGAAGTCTGGGGATTTTCCTCAATTATTTTTTCAATGGCACCTAAGGAAAGTGAAAAACCTTGCAAAACTGTATTGACCCTATTTATGTCCGCATAAACTTCCCGCAATAAAAGTGTATCCAGATGGGGGTCATCCATGAGCTCCCGGGCATTGCTTCGTCCTTTAAAATTCATTAACACTGAATAATTTGTCCATGGGTACGTTTTATCATCTTATCTACAATATAGGGAGAATTGGTTAATATCCCCATGGCCAGATTGGATAACTTTGGGCTTAGCATTACAGCTTGCAGCTGCCTGCCCAACCACAGCCTTTTGGCAAACGTATGCTTCCATTGGGTTTCATAATCACTTTCCAGTTGCAACCGATCATTTCCTCCATTTTTAAAATAGCCATGGATAGATTCCGAGGCAATTTTAGCACTGTGAATTGCCATGGCCATACCATTACCACATAAAGGATGGATAAGGCCGGCCGTATCCCCGCACATAATAATATGGTTCTCCACTGGTTTTTTTTTATGGAATGAAATCTGTCCTATGGTCAAGGGGTTCTCAAATAACATCTCGGCTTCATTTAGAAATTTGCCGAGATATGGATTCTTGGCAATAACATTTTGATTAAAGTTGGCAATATCCTTCTCTTTTTTGAAGCTATCGTAGGAAACCAGATAACAAAAATTTACTGCCCCACTTTCTGTTTTGGAAAGCCCCCCGTAGCCGCCCCTGAAATTATGCACAGCTACTAAATTATCAGGGAAGGAGTCCAATTTATAATGCGCCTTTACAGCCAGCCATGGGGATTTCTTTTCTATAAATTGGCGCTGAAGTTCCTTATCCAACCCTGCCCTTTTTCCATAAGCACCAATGACAAATTTACTCTTGTATTCCTTGCCCGATGCGAGGAGGACCCTGAAATTGTCATTTTCATAGTCAATGGCGGTTACGCTGTCATTAAAGACAAATGATCCCAACGCCAAAGACCTTTGGTACAAAAGATGGTCCAAAATGTATCTACTAAGTCCAAAGCCTCCCAGTGGCAATTTAGCCTTCAAGGCTTTACCCTTTTCAATACTCAGCAGTATTTCATTAAATTGGAACGTTTGTGGCAATGTAATTCCCAAAAATTCCAAATAGGGCTTCACTTCGTGTGAAATATACTCTCCACACACTTTATGATGGGGATATTGCCTACTTTCAATAATGGCCACACTGTAGTTTTCCTTTCGTAAATGAATGGCGGCGGTTAAACCGGCCAAGCCTCCCCCCACAATAATGACATCAAAGTTATCCATTAACAAAAGGTACAGAAAATAAACAAAAAAACCCGACGATATACGCCGGGTTTTATATAAAGAACTTTTATTTATTGTTTCGCCTTTTGAAGGGCTTCCTGCTGTAAGGCCTCATTGGCCACAATTACCAGTTCTACCCTACGGTTTTTAGCCTTCCCTGCAGCCGTACTGTTATCGGCCTTGGGTTGCGTTTCTCCATACCAGGTAGTAGTTAACCTACCCCCTGAAATACCGTTGGTGATTAGATAATTGGTTACAGACTGTGCCCGCTGCTTGGATAGATTTAAATTGTATTCATCGGCACCCGCACTATCGGTATGGCCTTCCACCAATATATTGGTGTCCGGATATTCCTTTAAAATCCCTACCAAGCGATTTAATGTTGTTGCCGAAGTTCCCTTTATATCCGATTTATTGGTGTCAAAATAAACACCGGCCTCCTCATTGAAGGTTACATTTATTCCCTCTCCTACCCTAGTGACCTCCGCCCCTGGGATCTCTTCTTCAATTCGCTCTGCCTGGCGGTCCATTCTATCCCCAATATAACCACCGGCTACACCTCCTACAACTGCCCCAATGATGGCTCCCAGGGCGGTATTCCCCCCTTTTCCAACATTGTTGCCGAGAACACCTCCTATTACAGCTCCACCGGCAGCACCAGTTGCTGCTCCCCTTTGCTTGTGACTAGTATTCTTTACTGCTTGACAACTACTAAATGTAGCAAAAATCATAATTATCGATAAACTACTTATTATTATTTTTTTCATTTTATTTTTATTTAATGTTAATCCCAAAATTTGGTGGACGATTTAATCCTTTGAACAGAAATCGTGCCACCTCCAACTTATCCGTATTTTGGCAGGAATGTTTCTTTCTAGTTATTGTTACTAGGGTAGGTCATTTTTTGTAAATTTATAAACCACGGTCAACGGTTGCCCTTCCACAGTTACTTTGGAAGTCATAATCAACTGTTGATCGGTGAGTTGTTCAATGTCCAATCTATATCCCAGACCTCCGGAAATATCCTTATATTTCTCGTCTATAAACTTAAACTGCAACTGGCTGGACATCCCGGGCCTATCCACAACAGACCAACGAATAAAACGCTCGGCGCCATCGCAATTACTGCCGTTGCCCAACATATAGCTACCAGTACTATTATTATTTCTAAAAAACCATGTACTGCCTTCAAAACAAGCGGCATCGGAATCATTAAATAGTACCGATTTAAATTTTCCCTGCCCCCCCTGATAGGAAACACTGTTCAAAATCCAGTTACCGCTCAAAACACTTCTATCCTGTCTTGCCGCCTTGGATACGGAACAGGAGGTTATAAGTCCGGCCGTAAATAACACTAGAAACAAAAGTTTTCTTAAATGCATAATTGTCATATTTATTATTTGAACATATATACGTTGAAAGTGGAAAAAAAGTATGATGCGCACCCTATTAATTTTGAAGTTAAAAATTAATAGCTTCAGGCACAGAATACTCTGAACAACTTATTTTTTCAAAATTATTGCGGATAGGGATAATTGTTTTGCTCTTATAAAAAAATAATTGACTTAGCCCGAATGCAAATCGGTGTGGATTATTGAATGCCTGCCCAACTATCTATATAATCTTCTTAAAAAAAACAAGGGAAAGCATTGCTTTCCCTTGTGCATTAACAGCCAAAACTCTAATATTAAAACCAACAAACAGACTGCTAACAAAACAACATCATAATTTTATCAATATCTGGGTATATAATTCTTCCTTCAATTTGTGGGACGCCTGTAAAATGGCCGCATACAGATTGCGATATTCTTCGTGCTTATTAACATAATATGTATCGCACTCCATATCTTCACATTCATGTAAATTGACCATGGAACTCTTATACCTGTAAAAAACACCTAGATGTAATTTATTTTCCAAGATCAATTCATTCAAGTCGGCAATAAGGTCGTCATTGGACAATTTCTTGGCAATATTGACCAAAATCTCCAACTCCCTATTATTATCCACCAGATGACCTATCCAATTGTTCAGCTCCAGGGCATCTTTTTTGGCAATTAACTTTTCATCCGAATCATGCTCATAAAATACTTCCATAATTACAATAATATATCAGAATCAATAGTGCTGTGTACCTGCTTAACTTCCGTAACCTTAAGGGTTTGCTCCCCGTTCCTAAACTCCCAAACAATATCGTCCCCTTTGGCATAACCAATGACTGCAGCTCCCATTGGAGTTAGGATTGAGATTTTGCTGTTCTTGAAATCACCTTGGGATGGAATTACCAATTGAAATTGTTTGGACCATCCATTAACTGCTTGGATGGTGACGATGGAATTGAACCTAATGACATCTTTGGGCATTTCATCTTCATTATAAACCACCGCAGACGTCAACTCTTCGGTCAACTTTTCTATGGAACTCTTATAGGTATTATCCGTGTAAAACCCTGACACATTAACTAAACGCTTTAATAAAACGAACTCCTTCTCCTCCAACACTAAATTTCCGTATTTCATGATTCTGTATTATTTTAAATTGATTTATGGAAATATCCCTCTTTGAACATACGCCTTCTCTATTCTCTCAATAGCGATGATATAAGCTGCTGTTCTCATATCCCCATCCCTGTTTTCTGCCTTTTCATATACCTTCTCAAAGACTTCCTTCATCTTCTTTTCCAGTTTGGCCAACACCTCTTCCAATTGCCACAACTCTCCGTTTCTATTCTGTAACCACTCAAAATAGCTACCAATTACACCTCCGGAATTACATAGAATGTCCGGTATAATTCCTACTCCATTTTTCAGCAATATCTCTTCACCTTCCACATCGGTAGGTCCGTTTGCCCCTTCCGCTATTAAAAATGCCTTGATCTTGGATGCATTCCCAGCCGTAATTTGATTTCCCAGAGCGGCAGGAATACATATATCACAATTCAATTCAAAAAAATGATCGCTATCTACCACTTTAGCCAAGCTATAGCCTACAATACTACCCTTGTTGCCCTGCATATACCGGTACAACTTGGATACTTCAATTCCATCGCTATTGGCAATACTACCATAGGCATCCTGTACCCCCACTAGTTTGGCTCCTTCGTTTTCCAAAAAATGGGCGGTCCAATAACCTACATTCCCAAAACCCTGAACTATGAACCTTTTATTCTTTAGGTCTACCTTTTTCTTTTCTGCCCATAATTTTATGTTCAGAAAAACCCCATAGCCAGTAGCCCTATCCCTTCCTTCGGAACCCCCGGAGCCCAAGGGCTTCCCGGTTACCACATGTTGATTTTTAGACCTTTCGGCCGGCGACTTGGTAGACATATACGTGTCCACGATCCAAGCCATGGTCTGTGAGTTTGTATTTACGTCCGGGGCAGGTATATCGTGTTCAGGACCAATGTTATCGCCCAATGCATATGTAAATCTTCTGGTAATCCTTTCCAATTCCGCAGTGGAATATTTTGAAGGGTCAATTTGTATACCTCCCTTTGCTCCACCATAGGGCAGACCTGCCAAAGACGTTTTCCAAGTCATCCACATCGCAAGGGCTTTTGCCGCATCAATATCTACGGTTGGGTGATATCGAAGTCCACCCTTATAAGGTCCTAACGCATTATTGTGCTGTACTCGGTACCCCGTAAAAACTTCTACATCCCCATTATCCATTTTAACAGGGAAATGTATTAACAATTCATTATTGGTTATACTAAGTATTTTCCTAATGTTACTATTTAGGTCAATAATATCGGCAGCATTATTGAATTGACGCATCACGTTCTCCAACATGCCCTGTTTCGATTCTGTTTTTGACTTTGTAATCATAAATTTTTGTTTAGAATAATCTCACTTCATTTTTAAAAACTAAATGATTTCCACCAAGTACTGCCCTTGAATCTGCTGATTCAAATTCATTGCAGTTCCAAATATGTTTTTTATTTTTTGTAAGTACACATGTTTTGAAATACTCACAACTTGGACATAAACTAGTGCTGTTTCCCATAACCGTGTATTTTAGAAATACCTTATAGCAACTTGGGTGCCATAAAACACGGAAATATTCACAACACACATAAGTAATTGAAAATGAATTATATGAGAATTACCAAGCAATGTTTACTTGAATATACAAATGGGATATTTTCCCCAGATGGGTAATTTTTACCCATATCAAAAAAAAGTAGTTATTGTATTTTTTGGCGCAGTGTTTTGCGGTCGATCTGTAGGATTTCCGCTGCCTTGGATTTATTTTGGCCAGTAGCCTCCAAAACTTTTAAGATGTAGTTTTTTTCAACCTCCCTTAACGGCAAAAGACTGTCTTCGGGAAAATCGATCTTATATTTCAAATTATCGGGCAAATGATCTATTTCGATTCTTTTATCGCACATGATTACGGCTCTCTGAATTACGTTTTCCAATTCCCTAATATTTCCCGGCCAGGCATATCGCTCCAAGAGTTCCAAGGCTGCAGGTGCAATAGTTACCAATCTATCCTTATATTCCACTCCGTATTTTAAAAGAAATTTCTCCACCAACAGGGGAATGTCCTCTTTTCGCTCTCGAAGGGAAGGCACATTGATTTCCACCACTGTTAACCTATAATATAGGTCTTCCCTGAACAATTTCTTTTGTACTTGGGAATACAAATTACTATTGGTAGCCGCAATGACACGAATATCTATTTTTTCTGTTTTTTGGGACCCCACCTTCATCACTTCCTTTTCCTGCAGCGCCCTTAACAATTTGGATTGTACGGACAGGGAGGCATTGCCTATTTCATCCAAAAATAAAGTGCCCTTGTCCGCGGCTTGAAAAAAACCGTTGCGGTTTTCATTGGCCCCTGTAAAAGCTCCTTTGGCATAGCCAAAAAGCTCTGCCTCCAACAAATTTTCCGGAATGGCCCCACAATTTACTGCTACAAACGGTGCTCTGGAAAATTTTCCCATATAGTGCACGGATCGGGCAACCAATTCCTTTCCGGTGCCACTTTCCCCATTGATCAGTACCGTTGCTTTATTGTCTTTCACCCGGTCTATAATATCGGTCACTTTTTTTATGGCCTCGGATCTACCAATGAGCTCCCCATATGCATGTACATTGCTTTTTTTAGAATCTGAAAGACCTTTGGGTTCTGCATTATCGGCAGAATTGCCCTTAAAGGATTTTAATACCGCCTGTTTAAGCTCTTCCTTGGTAAATGGTTTGACCAAATAATCCAAGGCTCCGGATTTTATAACGCTCATTGCATCGTCTACCGAGGGATATCCCGTAACCACTAATTTTGGTAACTTGGGATAATGTTCGGAGACGTATTTAACCAGTTGCAATCCGTCCACATCCGGCATTTTTAGATCCGTTATCAGTAGGTCTATTTTGGAATCTTTTAGGATTACCAGGGCTTCCTTAACAGAAACCGCCTTATAGGTGTGGTAATTAAAGGATTGAAGGTGTCTGTGGATAAGTTCCAATATATTTACATCATCATCTACGATCAGTACGTTCTCTTTCTTAAAGCCCATAATCTTAAATTTTTGGAAAATCAACGGTAAATATAGCCCCTTTAGGTTTGTTGGATCTATACTTTATTGTTCCCTTATGACTTTTTATGATACCGTGCACGACACTTAAGCCCAATCCGGAACCCTCACCGACAGGTTTGGTACTGTAAAATGGCTCAAAGATCCTATCCCTGGTTTTGGGATCTATACCCGGACCCTGATCCGCTATACTAATTTGGATATTCCCGTTGGTTTCCTTTACTGTTATACCAATCTTACCTTTAACTGGGGAAAAATATATGGCATTGAGCACCAAATTAAAAATCACCTGCGTTAACTGTATCGTATCTACCCTCAGGAAAATGGGCTGGTCGCCCAAATTGAGTTCGTGAACAATTTTCTTTTTCTTAAAACTGGGTTCCATTAAGTTCACCGCATTGGCAATTATAGGGCCTATATTTACCAAGGACATTTGATGGGGCATTTCACAGGCAAAGAACATGAGCTTTTTTACCACCTCCCTGGAAAATATGGCACTATTTATAATTTTATCCACATCTTTCGAGGCTTGGGTATCTTGGGTTACCCTGGTTTTCAATAATTCGGCAAATCCCAGTATATTGGCCAAGGGGGTATTTAATTCATGGGCGATTCCTGCTGTAATTTCTCCTAAAATACCCAGGCGGTCTGCCCTTTCCATTTTACGCTTTATTATTATCTCATTGTCCTTGATCTGTTTTCTTTCCAAAAGATTGCCTACCTCCAAACATACATTTCCAAGCAATTTTTCTTCTTCCTTTAAAAAATCGTCTTCGTTATATTTTGGTCTTGGATAAGCCACTTGCAACCCACCTACCTTCTTATTGAATACCTTGACACTGGATTCCAGGTACACAGGGTCATCCGGAAAATCTGGCGTCGCAATATTGTACTGGTCCGAAATGAGTTTCACTTGGGCTACCTCACTATAGAGCCAAGCTTTCTGTAGGCAGTGCATAATTCCCTTTAGGGCATCCTCCACCTGGTCATAGTCGCAGTTTACTATTATAGAAGTTACTTCATACAAACAGGTAAGCTCCTTTATACGCTCCTTAAGTTTTTCTTCCGCTGTAATCATATGCATATTGAACCATTTTATGTTTAGGGAGATATTTAATAGGCTATTAAATTTAAAAGTTCCTTTACGAATCTTTCTTTGGGCAAATAATTGTTTTCCAAATTTTTCGTAAATGGAATAGGGGTTTCCAAACTGGCAACCCGTTTTACGGGTGCATCCAAATACTCGAAACAGTTTTCCACCACTAAGGCCGAAATATCACTGGCCACCCCACCAAATAAGCTATCTTCTTGTAGAACAATTAGTTTGCCAGTCTTTTTTACAGACTTATAAATAGACTCCATATCCATGGGCTGCAACGTCCTCAGATCTATCAAGTCGGCATTTACACCCGGATTTTCGTTGAGAGCTTCCAAAGCCCAATGAACTCCCAAACCGTAAGACACCACAGTAATATCTGTGCCCTCCCTCAACAGGGATGCCTTACCAAAGGGAAGTGTATAATAATCCTCGGGCACATCTTGGTAAATATTCCTATAAAGTCCTTTATGTTCAAAAAACAATACCGGATTGGGATCATTTATGGCCGTGGCCAAAAGCCCCTTGGCATCATAGGGAAATGCAGGATAGACCACTTTTAAACCTGGGGTCTTGGTAAACCAAGCCTCGTTGGTCTGGGAATGAAAAGGTCCTGCCCCCATCCCTGCACCACAGGGCATCCGTATAACAACATCTGCATGCTCCCCCCAGCGGTAATGCACCTTCGCCAAATAGTTGACAACAGGGTTGAATCCTGTACTTACAAAGTCTGCGAACTGCATTTCCACTACCGATTTCACTCCGTTTATGGAAAGGCCCATTGCTGCGGAAACCACTGCGGATTCACATATGGGGGTATTCCTCACCCGGTCCTTCCCAAAGGTCTCCACAAAACCCTCGGTTATCTTGAACACTCCACCATAATCCGCTATATCCTGTCCCATTACCACCAGATTTTCGTGTCTTTCCATAGACTGTTTCAGGCCTTGGGAAACCGCATCGATCAAACGAATGTTTTTAGTAATGGCATTGGGGTTAATTTCCTGATAATCAAAACTTTTATAAACGTCCTTTAATTCCTTTGTTTCATCTACTTCTACCTCTTTCTCCGCAAATGCCTTTTTTAGGTCGTAGTCAATTTCAGCCTGTATTTCATTTTTAAAGGTTTCTATCAAATGGGCCGAAAGAATCTTTTCATCCAAAAGAAAGTTTTCGAAATTTACAATCGGATCCTTTTCCTCCCAGGCTTCCAATAATTGCTGTGGGACATATTTGGTGCCACTTGCCTCCTCATGGCCGCGCATCCTAAAAGTCTTAAATTCCAATAGTACAGGCCTAGGGTTTTTCCGCATACTCTTACAGATAAAATCGACCTGGGAATACACCTCCAAGATATTGTTCCCCTCCAGAATATGCGATTCCATTCCGTAACCAACTCCCTTATCCGCCAAATTTTCACATCTGTATTGCTCGTTGGTCGGGGTAGATAAACCATAACCGTTGTTCTCTATGCAAAATAAAACTGGCAGATTCCAAACTGCTGCAAGATTCAAGGCCTCATGAAAATCGCCCTCGCTAGTACCTCCCTCTCCCGTAAAGACAGCAGTAACCTTGGTATTTTGTTTCAAATGATCTGCAAGTGCAATTCCGTCCGCCACCCCCAATTGGGGGCCTAAATGGGATATCATCCCCACAATCCTATATTCCTGGGTGCCAAAGTGAAAACTTCTGTCCCTACCATTGGTAAAGCCATTGCCTTTACCCTGCCATTGGGAGAAAAGTCGGTGCAAAGGTATATTTCTCGTAGTAAAAACACCAAGATTTCGGTGCATGGGCAAGATGTATTCATCCGGCCTTAAGGCACTGGTAATCCCTACCGATATGGCCTCCTGCCCTATACCGCTAAACCATTTGGTGATTTTCCCCTGCCGTAGAAGTATCAACATTTTCTCCTCTATCATGCGTGGTTTTAACATCCGTTGATAAAGTTTCAATTGCATGGCCTTATCAACACTATCTCCTTTATATTGCATGTTATGTTTATGTTCTTTTTGGCTTAATTAATTTATAAATGTAACAAAACGGAAAAACAAAGGCGAATAATATTTCAAGAAGATTAGCCATATTTGTTAACTTTGACTTTATTAAAAATAACATGATGATGAGTGCAATACCCAGTGTAAATCTCGAAGATTATATATCCAACGATAAAAATCGAAAAGAAAAATTCATTAAAGAAATAGGAAGTGCCTTCGAGAATATTGGATTCGTAGCATTAAGTGGTCATTTTTTGTCCCAGCAATTGGTGGACGATCTCTATTCGGAAATCAAGCAATTTTTTAACCTACCGCAGGAAATTAAGGATAAATATGAAATTCCCGGAATTGGAGGGCAAAGGGGATATACCTCTTTTGGAAAGGAACATGCCAAGGGAAGAAAAGAGGGTGATTTAAAGGAATTTTGGCATTTTGGCCAATATGTGGAAAACAATCCAAGATTGGAAAAAGAATATCCACCCAATGTAGAGGTCCAAGAATTGGTCCATTTTAATGCCGTGGGTAAGGAAACTTATAAGATGCTGGAAAAAACGGCTAAATTTGTTCTGCGTGCACTGGCCCTTCATTTGGAATTGGATGAAACCTATTTTGATGATTTTATCAAAAATGGAAACTCCATTTTAAGGCCTATACATTACCCCCCAATTCAACATGAACCCAAAAATGCGGTTAGGGCCGCGGCTCATGGGGATATTAACCTAATTACACTATTAATGGGGGCACATGGCAAGGGGCTCCAGGTAAAAAACCACGCCGGGGAGTGGGTAGATGCCATAGCCCGGCCGGATCAACTGATGATCAATGTAGGGGATATGCTTTCCCGTTTAACCAATAATAAATTGAAATCCACCATACATCAGGTGGTCAATCCCCCCAAGGAACTATGGGGTACCTCTAGGTATTCCGTGCCGTTTTTTATGCATCCAATTAGCGAAATGCCTTTAAATTGTTTGGAAAAATGTGTGGATAAAGAACATCCAAAACAATTTGGGGATATTACGGCTGGGGAATTTTTGCATGAAAGACTAATAGATTTAGGCTTAATTACGAAGTAGGTCAAAATTAACCCAAGTTTAATTATTGCCTAGTGAATGGAACAATCTTTAGTATTAACAATTTAAGCTTGGACATTATGAAAAAAGTAGTTTTACCAATTGTTTTATTGGCGGTTTTGGCATTTGGAGTGATTAATTCCACCCTTACAGATGCGGAAAGGGAATTTGCCGTAAAAGAAATGACAAAATCCCGTGATCATTTTTTAAACACTATTGAGGGCTTAAACGAAGCGCAACTCAATTACAAGGCAACGGATGATTCTTGGTCCATTGCTGAATGTGCCGAGCATATTGCAATTTCCGAAAATATGATCTTTGGTATGCTTCAAAGTACTTTGGCCCATGGGGCAGAGCCTGGCAAGCGTTCAGAAGTTAAGATATCGGATGAAGGATTAATTGCCATGATAGAAGATCGCAGTAAAAAGGTGAAAACAGGAGAAGCTTTTGAGCCATCGGGAAAATACGGGAGTTTTGAAGAAACAGTCGAAGAATTTAAATCCAAGAGGAAGGAACATATTGAATATGTTAACAGTACCCAGGATGACCTGCGAAACCGTTACCAACAACTTCCTTTCGGAACCATTGATGCCTACCAAATACTTTTATTTATGTCTGGCCATACGGAAAGGCATATTAAACAAATGGAGGAGGTTATGGATGACGAAGACTTTCCTATGGAATAAACAGTAACCAAATTAAAAGGACCCATCCCAACAAAATTCCCAATTTGCGAAGGATGGGTTTTGATTTTAGCGCTGAAATATTATTTTAGCATAATTTTAAAATATACAATGGACTTAAAGGATCAATTGAAAAATCTATTTCCGGATCATGAGCCTACGGAGGATGAACAGAAAAGGGATACTGAAAATGATATTTGGCTACAGGATGAACCTATTATTTGCAAGTATGAAAAACGAAAGGGAAAACCAACAACCATTTTAGAGGGATACACCGGTGCAGATGAAGATTTTAAGAAATTGGCCAAAGAGCTCAAAACCAAACTTAGCGTAGGCGGAAGTTTTAAGGATAATTCCATAATCATCCAAGGGGATTATAGAGATAAAATAATGACCATATTAAAAGAAAAAGGATTTAAAGTTAAACGCGTTGGAGGTTAGATTTTTGTTAATTATTTTTTGATATTAAGATAAAACACTACATTTATTAGCCACAACCTAAACCACCATTACAATGAGTTCCCAATTACACATAACAAACGGTGATATACTCACCAACAAATTAAGTACCCTTAAATTGGAAGGGGATATTATTACCTGGCGCGAAATGTTATGTGAAGGTAAGACCGAAACGAATGTTGGAAGTGAATCATTTTGGAAAACCAGGTTCGAATTTTTGAATAAAAACTACAAGGTTTCCAAGTCCTGGTTTATTGACAAAACATTAAAAGAATACCGCACCCTTTGTAACCATAAACAGGAAGACCGTATTGTTCTTTGGTTCGATTTCGATCTTTTTGATCAAATTAATAAGTTGGCGGTAATCAGTTGGCTCAAGACCCACAGACCTTATGCCGAAATTTCTTTGGTATCGAGTGTGGAGGAGGATAATTCCGTTAATATTTTAGGCTTAGGGGAATCAACCGATGACCAACTACGCAATTTATACACTAATCGCACCCTTTTAACACAGGACGATATAGAATATGCCGATTATGTTTGGCAGTTGTACTGTAGCGACAACCCCATTAGATTGGAGAATCTTAAAGATTTTGACAGTTTTCAGTTCTCCCACCTATCAGGTGCCATTGAAGCCCATTTAATGCGTTTCCCAACCATTAGGAACGGTCTCAATGAAGTGGAAAATAACATTCTGCGCCTGGCACGCAGTGCGAAACCAAAGACCAAGCTGGTATTACTGAACACGGTATTAAAGAATCAAGGGCGTTATGGCTTTGGTGATACCCAATACGAGCGGGTCATAACCAAATTAAAGCCACTTTTTACCAATTTCAATCCTGTTAAACTTTCAAAAAAAGGGATGGAAATCTTGGAAGGAAAAACTAGCTATTATTCCTGTATCCAAGAAAATGACGCCTATTTGGGCGGAGCCTTAAAATATAATTTCCTCTATAACTCTGAAACGAACCGCATACTAAAATTGTAAAATGAAAATTGGTTCTTCAGAGCTAATCCTAAACGCAGACCATAGCGTATACCATCTTAATTTATTTCCCCAAGACCTAGCAGATACCGTAATCACCGTTGGAGACCCCGATAGGGTAAAACTAGTTTCACAGTATTTTGATACCATTGAACTAAAAAAGGGAAAACGGGAATTTCTTACCCATACTGGATGGCTTAACAATAAACGTATTTCAGTAATCTCAACAGGTATTGGCACGGACAATATAGATATAGTCCTAAATGAGCTGGATGCCTTGGCCAATATAGACTTTGAAACTAGAACGATAAAAAAAGATAAAACCCGCTTGGACATTATTCGCATAGGCACTTCAGGCGCCATTCAGCCCGAAATTCCTGTAGATTCCTTTTTGTTGAGCGAATATGCGATTGGCCTGGACAGTCTTTTGCATTTTTACGACAGTGTCCACATCCAACACCCAGAAATACAGCAAGCATTCGTAAAGCACACCAATTGGCTGAAAGACAAGTCCAATCCCTATGTAGTAGCATTTGACAAAGATTTGGGAGCCCAGTTCATTTCGGACAAAGTCCAACTTGGATTCACCGCTACCAATGTTGGGTTCTATGGACCCCAAGGCCGAAGTCTACGTTTAAAATTGGAAGATAAAAACATGAACGCCAAACTGGCCAGTTTTAACTACAATCATAAACGTATTACAAATTTGGAAATGGAAACCTCAGGGATATATGGCCTGGCAAAGTTATTGGGGCACAGGGCCGTTTCCTTAAACTGCATACTGGCAAACAGGGCCAAGGGCCAATTTTCGTCCAGGCCGGATTTGGCCATAGACGCCTTAATCAAATACGCCCTGAACAAAATAGCCTAAAGGACCAACAGAGCAAAACCAAGATAATTATTTATAAATAACAAGGGATATTGGCACCATCATAGCCACAACGCCCAATTAATGGACAATCCACATAAAAATAAATTGATTTGAAAACCGTAAACATCATAGGTGTTCCAGAACACTTTAATTTTCCATGGCAATTAGCTGTGGAAGAAGGAGCCTTTGGCGCCAGAGGAATAAACCTAAAATGGAAAGATATCCCGGAAGGAACCGGTAAAATGGCACAAATGTTAAGGGACAATGAAACTGATTTGGCCATTATTCTCACCGAAGGGATTATAAAAAGTATCAGTGAGGGCAATCCTTCCAAAATAGTACAGGAATATATTGCCACCCCCCTCCTATGGGGAATCCACGTGGCCGCAAAAAGCGATTATAAGGCCTTGTCCGATTTAAAAAACAAAACCGCAGCCATAAGTAGATACGGAAGTGGCAGTCATCTAATGGCCTATGTAAACGCCCAAAACCAAGGCTGGGATACCAATGAATTAAAATTTGAAGTCGTGGATAATTTAAATGGGGCCGTTACGAGTTTAACAGAGGGTAAGTCCGACTATTTTATGTGGGAACGTTTTACTACAAAGCCCTTGGTCGATCAGGGTGTATTTCGAAGAATTACAGATTGTCCTACCCCCTGGCCCTGCTTTGTAATTGCTGCCACGGATAAATTTATAGCCCAAAATCCCGGAACCTTGGCCCATATACTTGAGGTCATCAATGTATACACCTCCGATTTTAAACAAATTCCCAGTATAGACCGGACCTTGGCCAATACTTACAATCAGGAATTGGAGGACATTAGGCATTGGTTATCCCTAACGGAATGGGGACAAAAGAATATAGGCAAACAGAATTTGGAATTGGTACAAAATACTTTAAAGGATTTAAGGCTGATAGAAAAGATAATCCCCAACACGGAGATATTATATAAGGAACCTAAAAAATAGCCAACGCAATTTTTTGATCTTCTCTAGTCGTAAAAATAGGTTTGGATAATACTTCTGAAATTGATGTCCGACAAAGGCTTCTGTAGGCATTCCTTGACGCGGGGATTGGATAGTGCCCTGTAGGTTAATTCTTCACTACTATTGGCTGTTAAAACGGCTATAACAATTTTCTCCTTTTCCTCTTTTCTAAAAAGAATATCGAAGGCTTCCAAGAATTGCCATCCGTTCATTATCGGCATTTCGATATCCAAAATCAATAGAAAACTACCTTGATCTATATCATTGATATTGGCCTCTATAAAATCTAACGCCCTATGACCGTCCGTAACCGTATCGATTTCCAGATCTGGAATAAGTTTTTTTAAAAAAAGTTTATTTAGCATATTGGTCGTTCCGTCATCATCAACCAGTAATACCCATTTTAATCTAGTGGAATTCATTAACCTATTTAATATTTAATATCACAAATGCTATTGCAAGTTTTATAATACAGATTCAAAAAAAAATACAAATATAGATTTAGTTAATGTACATTTTGGCTTTTGGACAAAAAAGTAATATAAATATTGCTGCATTAGCAGGAATTAAGCAAATAAATGGAAACCTATCGATACTTCATAACGGATCAATCCCAAAAGTTGTGTGTGAATTAGAAAAAAAATAATTTACTATCTCATTTTTGTGTTCTGTTCATTTTTTGCATCGCCCAAAAAACGAACCAAAAAACGCTAGGCTGATTTTAAATTTCTTTAAATCTACGCACTTTCCACGGCCCCGGCGTCCAGGCCGCTTTCACTTGGGTGAAATGCTCTATGGACGCCTTCCACCTTCCAATGTGAAAACCACTTGATTTAAGACGAAATTGAAAATAGGCCGGTCCTTTCGTTGCGTCAACCTTCATGTGGGGATAAGTCATTTTCCGTTATTAAAAACCTTTGGTATTGCCATCAAGGTCTCTGGTTTGGTCATTCTTCTTCCGTCGTGGAGATGGCATGGCCGTTAAGAATTATTGAAGCCTTGGATATAATTTAATCATTGGTTTTACAAAATTGCTCCTATTAATAAAAACTATTTATCAAAAAAAACACGACTGATCAAATTAATCCTAATTTTTTGATAAACACAACAATTGATCATGATCCTTCATAACATTGGAACAGTTTTGTTTTAAAACTTGTCCCAACCTATTCGAATTACCAATTAATTGCCTGCCTACCATTTTTAATTAATATTTCATTCGTCCTGCTAAAGTGCTTGTTCCCAAACCAATGCCCTCTATTGGCACTTAAGGGGGAAGGGTGTCCTGAAGTTAAAATATAATGTTTCTCGGGATTGATCAATTTTGCCTTCTTCTTTGCAAAACCTCCCCATAACAAAAAAACCAATCCCTCCATTTCGTTGGATAATTTTTGGATTACGGTATCCGTAAAAAGTTCCCATCCCTTATTCTGGTGGCTTCCGGCCTCATGAGCCCGTACCGTTAAGGTGGCATTCAATAAGAGTACCCCTTGGTCCGCCCAACGTTCCAAATTACCATTTTGGGGATAGGCTCTGCCTAGATCGGATTCAATTTCCCTAAATATATTTACCAATGATGGTGGATGCGCCACCCCTTCACTTACAGAGAAACAGAGACCATTGGCCTGATTAGGACCGTGATATGGATCCTGACCTATAATAACTACTTTGGCTTCTTCTAAGCTGCAATGGTTAAAGGCCGCAAAAATATCGCTCTCCCTAGGATAGCATTTCCCCTTGCCGTATTCCTGTTCAACAAATACCATAAGGGCTTCAAAATAAGGCTTTTTAAATTCCTCTAGCAGAAGCTTGTGCCAACTATTGTGTACGCTATAGGTCACTTATGATTTCTTTATATACTTGTTAAACATATTATAGGTGCCCTTTTGCATGGGATAACACCAAAAATAGCTAAAAAACAAAAATAATAATCTATAAAAGGTGCTAAGCTAAAAAATATGGTAGTAGTTAAACTTGTTTACCTTTGCCATTGAATACAATAAAATATGAACTATAAATAAACCTTTTTCGATTTTTATAGTCCTATAATGGAACTTAAGTCCAAAATATTGATTGCGGAAGAAACTTTAGTAATACAATTAAAGCAAAAGGACCATCAGGCCAAGGCTTTTGAGATACTGGTAAATACTTACAAGGAGCGTTTGTATTGGCATATAAGAAGAATTGTATTAAACCATGATGACGCCGATGATGTGCTGCAAAATACCTTTATAAAAGTTTTTAGGAATATCGACAGCTTTAAGGGTGATAGTAAGCTATACTCCTGGATGTACAGGATAGCTACCAATGAATCCTTGTCGTTCTTAAAATCCAAATCGCACAAACTTAAGATCAATAACGAAAAGTTAATGACCAAGGCTGTGGAAGATTTGAGGGCCGATGTCTATTTTGAAGGGGATGAGATTCAACATAAATTGCAAATGGC
Source organism: Arenibacter flavimaris (assembly GCF_030291335.1). Taxonomy (NCBI): domain Bacteria; kingdom Pseudomonadati; phylum Bacteroidota; class Flavobacteriia; order Flavobacteriales; family Flavobacteriaceae; genus Arenibacter; species Arenibacter flavimaris. Next base: position 56,842 of record NZ_JASWIM010000016.1, on the reverse strand, counting down.
CATTGCAACGCTTCCTGAAAAACAAAAATTGATCTTTAATATGAAATATTTTCAGGAAATGAAGTATGAGGAAATTTCTGAAATTTTAGATACCACTGTGGGCGGATTGAAAGCTTCCTATCATTTGGCATCAAAAAAGATCGAAGCTTTTTTAAAAGAGAATTAAACCTTTTATATTGTTCAAGGTCAAACTATTGAAATGGATAAATTAAATAAAAATAACAGCTTTAAGGTTCCGGAGGGGTATTTCGATACCCTGTCCAACGATCTCATGAAAAAGATAGCCAAGGAGGATATTTCTACGCCCCTAAATGAAGGATTCAAAGTTCCGGAGGGATATTTTGAGAATATAAACAGCAAGATTCTGGGGCAATTGGAAAACACCCCGGTAGAGCCTAAGGTAATTCCATTAAAATCCTATAAAAAACACTATTATACTGCCGCTTCCATAGCTGCGGTTATACTTTTGTTCCTTAGCGTTAGATTTAATAGCGTTAAAACGCCGTCCTATTCGGATTTGGCCAACTCGGACATAGAACATTATTTTGAATTTAACGATTTGGAACTTTCTTCCTATGATTTGGCGGAAATACTTCCTATCCATGATCTGGACTTAAACGATATTCTGGAAAGTAGACTGGATAATAACAATATCATAGATTATCTGGATTCCCATATTGACGATTTTGAAGAATTAAACATGCACAATGATGATTAGAAATATAAAAATACTCGCCCCGCTTTTTTTCCTTGTGGCTACATTATCCCTAAGCTCACAGGAAAGAAAGGATTGGGATAAAATAAAATCCCTAAAAGTAGCTTTCATTACGGAAAGATTGGACCTCACCTCCAAAGAAGCCCAAAGTTTTTGGCCTATTTACAACGAGCATCAAGCCAAGAGGGAAGGTTTGTTTAAAGAGGAGCGCATAGAAATAGGTTCCGAGATAAAAAATCTGGATGCCCTATCGGACGCTCGGGCCAATGAACTTTTGGTACATATGCAAAGATTGGAGGAAGAAAAATATAAGTTGGAAAAATCCTATATCGAAAAAATATCCAAGACAATTTCAGCCAAGAAGACCATTTTATTGATGCGTTCGGAAGAGGATTTTAAACGTCAACTAATCAAACAATATCGACAAAAAAAGGGAGGTCGGTAATAGTTGCCCAGAATCCAAGCCAAAGGGCATTGATCGAAGCTCTGCAACCGATAGCTTCCAGGACACTCAGCGAAAAATAAGTTTCGCTATCCTGCCCTTTCCTGCAGCATACGCAGTAGTGTCGTTCATAAACCTAAGGGTGTAAAAAGATTCATCGGAAAGTTGTTTCCAACTTTTACCAGTATCATGGGAATAAGCAATACCCTCAAAGCCAACGGCGATTAAGGACTTCCCCATGGCCCCCGGAACAAATTGCACACAGCTTCTAAAATTCGGAAGTTTACCATCGGCGATCAATTTCCAGGTTTTACCACCGTCGGTAGTCAATGCTTTATTGCCTTTATTTATTACAGGGTCTGTATAATCACCTCCAAAAACAACGCCCAAGTCTTCATCGTAAAAATCAATGGAAAAAATACCTTGGGTCGGTTCTTCACTTATTATTGGCGTTTTTATAACTTCCCATGTAAATCCCTTATCCCTAGTGCAATAAACGTTTCCGCTAGTAGTTGCTATCCAAGCCTTGGAACCCAGCACTTTTATGTTGGTATTACTGGCTGCAAAGGCCCCTTCCCCGGGTTCTGACTTTGGCAAGGAAGTGCATGGCAATTTTTTCCAGGTATTGCCGCCATCCCTAGTAATGATTATGGACAGACAGCCATCCATACTATCCCCTACGGCAATTCCCTCCTGATCGTTCCAAAAGGTCATGGCATCATAGAATACCTTTTCTCCCACTTCCGTGTAAACCAATTCCATATTGCCCTTGTCCCCCGTTTTGTACAACAAGGCCGGATTAGCTATCGAAAGCATAAAGAAATCGGTGGAGTTTTGGGCTACAGCCCTAAATTCAGGAAGTATACTATCAAATTTCTGTGTATTTAACCTCACTTTGTTGGACTTAAGGTCTACCAGACCAAAAGCGCCCTTGTTGGCAGCAAAAGCCATATTGCCCCCATCCATAATCTCGATTGCCCTAAAACTCAACGAATCGGTATAGATCGTCTCTATTTTTACAGAGTTGAACGTTCTCCTTTCGTCCGTTTCGGAACACGAGGCCAAAATAAAAAGAATGAGAAACACCAAATAATTGCGCATGCTTATAATTTTCCCCAAAAATAAGAGGAATAGCTTCTAATACAATACCTTTGCAATCTTAATTTTTAAAAATGCGATTACATAGAAATCTAGTGTTTGCGGTTGTTGATGCGTTGAATTTTATATTTAATGAAGGGGAATATGCAGATAAGGTAGTAGAAAAAGTACTAAAATATGACAAACGCTGGGGTTCCAGGGACAGGGGTTTTATTGCAGAAACCACCTACGAAATGGTCCGTTGGAAGCGATTGTATGCGGAAATAGCCGATGTAAAGGCTCCCTATAGCAGACAAAACCTATTTAGGATGTTCGCTGTTTGGGCCGTTCTTAAAGGCATTAAATTACCAGACTGGAAGCAAATTGAACCTACACCGGAAAGAAGGATCAAAGGAAAATTTGATGAACTGTCCAAAATAAGGAAATATAGGGAATCTGTACCGGATTGGATGGACGAACTTTGTGCAAAAGCCTTGGGCGAAGCCTTGTGGACCAAAGAATTACACGCACTGAATGAGCAGGCTGAAGTAATTTTAAGGGTAAATACCTTAAAAACTACCAAGGATAATTTAAGCAGTGTCCTCCACGAAGCCGGGGTTGAAACCGAATCCATAAAAGGCTATCCTGACGCCTTAAGGCTAAAGGAGCGTTCCAATGTGTTTATTACCGAGGCCTTTAAAAATGGCTGGTTCGAAGTACAAGATGCCTCTTCCCAATTGGTGGCTCCTTTTTTGGATGTTAAACCGGGTCAACGCGTAGTCGATACCTGTGCAGGAGCTGGGGGTAAAACACTTCATTTGGCGGCACTGATGGAAAACAAAGGACAACTGATCGCATTGGATATTTATGGCAACAAACTAAAGGAATTAAAAAGAAGGGCCAAGCGCGATGGAGCCCATAATGTGGAGACCAGAGCCATAGATACCACCAAGGTAATTAAAAAACTGTACGATACGGCAGATAGGGTCTTAATTGATGCTCCCTGTACAGGATTAGGGGTACTAAAAAGAAATCCCGACGCCAAGTGGAAATTACAACCCGAATTCTTGGAAAAAATAATGGTTACACAGCAACAGATCCTTCAGGATTACAGCAGGATCGTTAAACCCGGAGGTAAATTGGTCTATGCTACCTGTTCCATACTACCACAGGAGAATATACAGCAAGTAAAAAAATTCCTAGGTTCCGAAGCCGGTAAGGACTTTAGCCTAATCAAGGATAGCAATATATATGCCTGCAAAACCGGATTTGACGGATTCTATATGGCCTTATTGGAAAAAAAACCTGCTTAAAAGAAGAAATCGATTAAAAAAAAGAGGCTGCCCATGTTTATGAACAGCCTCTTTTTAGTTGCTGTTTCCTAAAGTCCTATCCTAACACTAGGTGTGCTTATCCCTACTCCCGTGCGGATAGTTGTCCCTTTGGAATGGGATCCATAGCGATAAGGTTCGTTGTGGTAATAATAGAAACTGGCATGTGTATGGTAATGGTCACTGTGATGACAATGGTCGTCACAATGATTGCGATGTACCGCATAAGCGTCCCTCTTAGCTTTCATATATGCCTTATAAGCCTTTTTATCCCTCTTCTTCAATCGGCCCTCATACTCCTTTTGTGATTCCCAGAATTCTTCCTCCTCCCTTTCTGTCAATTCTTGGGATTGCTCAAATTGGGCATCTTCCCTGGCCCTCTGCTCATAGTAAGTAAGCTTTTCCTGTTCGGTGGTTACTACTTCCTGGGCTATTGATCCCTCAATAGAAAAAAGTAGAATCGCTAAAATTAAAAATTGTAATCCCTTCATAGCTACATTGTTTTATATAAACTGTGATTTTATTTCTCTCACTGTTTGTATATAAAACAACCTACTGGAAAATTACCCTACTTGGTTTCATAAAAAATGATTGTCAAAAAACCTCCTTTTTGGTATTTATGGTAAGTTCATCCGGGTGTATCAACGATTCCGCCAAACTACTGGTCTTTGGCAACTCATACTTAAAATAGAATTTCATTGTATGGATTTTACTGAGGTAGAACTCCTTGGAGTGGCTTTGGTCCCCGTCCTGGATATTTCGCTCCGCATTTACCGCAATATCCAACCATAGCCAGCCTATAACGACATGACTTAAGAATTCCATAAACAAGTTGGCATCGGACAAATAACGTTCGTAATTGCCCTTTTTGGCAAAAGGCATTAAAAAATCCAAAACCTCCCTTGCCAATTTAATCTTGTCTGCCAGGCTTTTGGCCGATGAACGCAACCCATTGAACTCCATGGCAGCGGTTATGGTATGCAATATTTCATTTAACAATAATTCCAAGGCCTTGCCATTTTCCATGGGGACCTTACGTCCCAATAAATCTTGGGATTGTATCCCAGTGGTTCCTTCATAAATACTGAATATACGTATGTCCCTATAGTATTGTTGAAGAATAAAATCCGAACAGAATCCATATCCGCCCAATACCTGCATCCCATTGCTCACAGACAAGGTACCGGCCTCGGTTGGATACGTTTTTACAATGGGAATGATCATTTCCAATAATAGACGGTACTTTTCCTTGATGTCCTGGTTTTTGGTGGATTGAATGATATCGTAATATTTGGCCGCCAATAGAACCAAACTCAAAGAACCTTCGGCAATCGATTTTTGTAACAATAACATGCGCCTTACATCTGGATGTTCAATTATCAGGCACGGTTTTTCATTGGGATCTTTTTTTCCATCGCTGGCAAGTTTTCGCCCTTGGGGCCGTTCATTGGCATACTCCAATGACGCTTGATACGCTGCCATACTAATGGCTGCACCCCCTCGCCCAACACTTATCCTGGCACTATTCATCATCAGGAACATATACTTAAGGCCTTTATGTGCCTCACCTACCAGCCAGCCATGGCAATCGCCCTTGTCACCAAAACCTAAATGGGTCGTAGCATATCCCCGTTGGCCCATTTTCTGAAAATCGGCCACTGTCATCACATCGTTACTTATTAAAAGTCCATCCTTATCCATCCTAAGCTTAGGTACCACAAATAAGGATATACCCTTGGTTCCGGACGGGGCACCTTCCAATCTTGCCAACAATAGATGTACTACATTTTCTGCGTATTGATGATCGCCACCTGAAATAAAAATTTTTTGTCCGGATATCTTATAATAATCTTGCCCGGTAGGGGTTGCCTTGGTAGTTATATCGGACAAGGAACTTCCTGCCTGGGGTTCTGTAAGGCACATGGTACCGCCCCAATCGCCGGAAAGCATTTTGGGAACATAGGTTTTCTTAAGGTTTTCATTGGCAAAATGAACAATCAGCTCCGCAGCGCCTTGGGTCAATCCTATATATCCCGGCAGATGATTGTTTGCTGCCTCCTGAATATAGGCCGAAGCGGTATGGATTGTAAATGGCAACTGCAATCCCCCATCCCCATAATCAAAAGGCCCCGAAATAATCCCCATTTCGCCCCCCTTCTTCATCATTACATCAACCTGCTTATGCACCATTATGGTTCCATTTTTATACGTAGCCGGCGTTTCATCCATTTCCTTGAAGTACGGAAATAATTCACGATCGGAAAATTCCTTGATCGCATTTAAAAACAGATCCAAGGAGTCCTTGTCATAATCTTGGAACCTTTCTGCCGATAACAAATCCTCCACCCCATGTACATGGTATAACAAATATTTTAATGTTGCGATATCTACGTATTCCTTGGCCATGCTATTATTTGGTGTTTAATGTTATTACATTCCCAAGATACAATTTACTCCTCAAATAGAAGCACCTACAAAAAAAATGAAGTTATTTGGAAAGTTCAGGCACTAACAAAACAAACGGAAACCTGCCAAACTGGTATATATACATTAGAAACAGGCATAAGTTTCTTACCTTTAACCTTCCATTGGGTTTAGGAAAGGAATGAACAACGAGCACTCAGCTATAAAGACCACTTATTTCAGCATAGCTGGCAACATTGTTCTGGCCATAATTAAAGCTTTGGCCGGTTTTTTCGGCAATTCCTACGCTTTAATCGCCGATGCCATTGAATCCACCACCGATATTTTTTCCTCACTCTTGGTATTGTTTGGACTTAAATATGCTAAAAGACCAGCGGACAAGAATCACCCTTACGGCCATGGTAGGATAGAGCCCCTAATTACCTTTTTGGTAGTAGGTTTTTTAATCACCTCGGCTACCATTATTGCCTATGAAAGCATCATGAACATTTTAACCCCGCACAAAACGCCTAAATCCTGGACCTTATTGGTTTTGGGGGTCATTATTTTGTGGAAGGAGATTTCATATAGGGTGGTCTTAAAAAAAAGTATCATGACCAACAGTTCTTCCTTAAAGGCCGATGCCTGGCACCATAGAAGCGATGCCATCACCTCTATTATGGCTTTTATTGGAATAACCATTGCTTTAATATTTGGAAAAGGTTATGAAACAGCTGATGATTGGGCAGCCTTGGCCGCCTCATTTTTTATTTTTTACAATGGTTATCTGATTTTTAGACCTGCCCTTGGGGAAATAATGGACGAGCATTTATATGATGACCTTATCGCTGAAATTCGACAAGTTTCATTAACCGTTGATGGCATATTGGGAACTGAAAAATGTTTTATCCGAAAAGCAGGTACAAAATATCATATAGACCTGCATGCCCAGGTAAACGGGAGTATTAGCGTAAAAGAAGGGCACAGCTTATCGCATAAACTCAAGGACAGACTACGGAAGGATATCCCCAATATTGGGCATGTCCTAATACATATTGAACCCAATTAAAATATATTGCGGACTGTGTTTTATATTAGACCCCATACAGAAATTAACAATTGTTGTCCAAAACTGTTAACTATTCTAATGAAAAATTACACATTAAAACCGTAAATTTGCAGCTTTCTCAACCATACAATTTACATATTAGATGATTCATTTCTTCGGAGACCTTAGCACTAAGATATTTGCGGTACAAACCAAAAACGACCTGACCCAAGAAGATAGCGTAAAACTCACATGGTTGTTCGGCAACCAACCCAAGATAAACGCGGCGTCATTGGACGCCTTTTTTGTTGGTCCAAGGGCAGCCATGATAACCCCATGGAGCACTAATGCTACAGAGATAACACAAAATATGGGGGTTACAGGTATTATTAGAATTGAGGAGTTTATTGTGGTAGACCAGGATGAAAATGGGTTCGACCCCATGCTTTCCCAAAAATACCATGGCCTTACGCAAGATATTTTTAAGGTCGATGTAATGCCCGCCCCTATTCAGGAAATAGTGGATATTGCCCAATATAATGAGCAGGAGGGATTGGCTTTGAGCGAAGAAGAAGTTACTTATTTAAAGCAGGTCTCCGAGAAAATTGGCCGCAGTCTTACGGATTCAGAAGTTTTTGGCTTTAGTCAAGTGAATTCAGAACATTGTAGGCATAAAATTTTTAATGGAACTTTTGTTATCGACGGAGTAGAAAAGCCATCTTCGCTTTTTAAACTCATCAAAAAAACATCACAGGAACATCCTGGGGATATAGTCTCGGCATATAAGGACAATGTGGCCTTTCTAAAAGGGCCTAAAGTGGTGCAATTTGCCCCCAAATCTGCTGACAAGCCAGATTTTTACCAAGAAAAACCCTTTGAATCGGTTATTTCCTTAAAGGCCGAAACCCATAACTTCCCAACCACCGTAGAGCCTTTTAATGGTGCTGCTACTGGAGCCGGTGGAGAAATCAGGGACCGTTTGGCCGGAGGAAAAGGCTCCTTGCCCTTGGCAGGAACCGCGGTGTACATGACGGCCTATTCCCGTTTGGAAGAAAACAGGCCTTGGGAAAAGGGAATGACGGAAAGGAATTGGCTTTACCAAACCCCTATGGATATTTTAATTAAAGCATCCAATGGAGCTTCTGATTTTGGAAATAAATTTGGACAACCGTTAATTGCCGGGTCCGTACTTACTTTTGAACATGATGAAGCCGTTGAACCAACGGCAGGCGAACAAGCTAGAAAATTGGGTTATGACAAGGTGATTATGCAGGCCGGGGGAATTGGTTATGGCAAGGCGGAGCAAGCGTTAAAAGACATACCCAAAACAGGGGATAAAATTGTAATCCTTGGAGGTGACAACTATCGCATTGGGATGGGGGGCGCCGCAGTATCCAGTGCCGATACGGGAGAATTTGGGGCTACCATAGAACTCAATGCCATCCAGAGATCCAATCCCGAGATGCAAAAAAGGGCCGCAAACGCCATTCGGGGAATGGTAGAGAGCGACCATAACCCCATTGTTTCCATTCACGATCACGGTGCCGGAGGTCATTTAAATTGTTTGTCCGAATTAGTGGAAGAAACAGGTGGCAAAATAGATATGGACAAACTGCCCATTGGAGACCCTACCCTATCGGCCAAAGAAACCATTGGGAACGAATCCCAAGAACGTATGGGCTTGGTAATTGGAAAAAAAGATGTAGACATACTGCACCGAATCGCCGATCGGGAACGATCACCCATGTATGAAGTTGGTGATGTTACGGGAGACAAGAGGTTTACCTTCAAATCTGCAACCACGGGAGAAAGTCCAATGGATCTGGATCTATCGGATATGTTCGGGAGCTCCCCCAAAACAGTCATGAACGATTCCGCAATAACAAGAAAATATTCCGCCCCGACCTATTCCCTGGAACACTTTCACGATTATTTGGATCAAGTATTGCAATTGGAAGCTGTTGCCTCCAAAGACTGGCTCACGAATAAAGTGGACCGTTGTGTAGGGGGAAAGGTAGCCAAGCAACAATGTGCAGGACCTTTGCAGTTGCCCTTGAACAATTGCGGTGTAATGGCACTGGATTATAAAGGGAAGGAAGGAATAGCCACTTCTATAGGCCACTCCCCTATTTCTGGATTGATAGACCCTTCAGCAGGTAGTAAGAACAGTATAGCAGAAGCTTTGACCAATATTGTCTGGGCCCCCTTAAAAGACGGCTTGGACTCGGTTTCGCTCTCCGCCAACTGGATGTGGCCCTGCAAAAATCCTGGAGAAGACGCACGATTGTACGAGGCGGTACAGGCCATTTCGGATTTTGCCATAGAACTGGGAATAAATGTCCCCACCGGAAAAGACTCCTTGTCCATGAAGCAACGCTACAAGGACCAAGAAGTTATAGCCCCGGGAACGGTTATCATTTCGGCCGCAGGTAACTGTAACGATATTACCAAGGTGGTAGAACCGGTCTTACAAAAAAATGGTGGAGACATATATTACATCAACCTATCCAATGATGCGTTTAAATTGGGAGGATCATCCTTTGCCCAAATTTTAAATGCCATTGGTGATGCAGCACCTACCATTAATGATGCCGTTAATTTTAAGACCGTATTCAACACACTCCAAGGTCTGATCCTTGACGGAAAGATACTGGCCGGGCATGATGTAGCTTCAGGGGGACTGATTACCACTCTTTTGGAACTCTGCTTTGCCGACCTGGATTTGGGTGCCAGCTTGGATTTGACGCCTATAGGTGAGGCCGATTCCATTAAATTATTGTTTTCGGAAAATGCGGGAATCGTTTTTCAGGCCAAGGACAGCTCAATTGAAAATGAGTTGGCCGATGCAGGCATTGAGTATTTCAATATTGGATCGGTCAGCACAAAAGCTACCCTCACCATAAAAAATCAAGGAATGGAAATGGGATTGAATATCAATTCCCTTCGTGATACATGGTTCAAGACATCCTATCTCTTAGACAGAAGGCAAACCGCCAACAACTTGGCCAAAGAGCGTTATACCAATTACAAAAACCAGCCATTAGAATATATCTTCCCGGCCCAATTTAGTGGCAAGTTGCCCAATGATGCCAAAGAAAGACCCAAAGCGGCCATCTTACGGGAAAAAGGCAGTAACTCGGAGCGAGAAATGGCCAATGCCATGTACCTGGCCGGTTTTGATGTGAAGGATGTTCATATGACCGATCTGATATCCGGAAGGGAAACCCTGGAAGATATCCAATTTATAGGTGCCGTGGGAGGATTCTCAAACTCGGATGTGTTGGGAAGTGCCAAAGGTTGGGCAGGAGCCTTTAAGTACAACGAAAAGGCCAATACAGCACTAAAGAATTTCTTCGCCAGACCCGATACACTTTCCATAGGTATTTGTAATGGTTGCCAGTTATTTATGGAATTGGAATTGATTAATCCAGAACATAGGGAACACGGTAAAATGACCTATAATGATTCCCATAAACACGAAAGCGGATTTACCTCCGTAATGATCCAAAAAAATAATTCCATAATGCTTTCCAGCTTGGAAGGAGCCAAATTAGGAGTTTGGATATCCCATGGTGAAGGGAAGTTTAAACTACCTCTGGCCAAAGAAAATTATAATATAGTGGCCAATTATGGTTACGAGGCTTATCCGGCAAATCCCAATGGCAGTGATTTCAATACCGCAATGTTATGTGATACCACGGGCCGACACCTAGTGACAATGCCACACATAGAACGGTCTATTTTTCAATGGAACTGGGCAAATTATCCCGCAGGAAGAAAAGATGAGGTTACACCCTGGCTGGAAGCATTTGTAAATGCCAGAAAATGGCTGGAAGCCAACAATGGTTAATTCCCATGGTCTTTAGGAAAGCTACCAAGGAAGACTTGCCGGCAATTATAGAAATGATTGCCAATGACACCTTGGGCCGATTGCGGGAGAGGTATGGGGATCCGCTTCCTAAAGAGTACTATAATGCCTTTGAAAGAATTGATGGGGATGAAAATCAAGAACTAATCGTTATGGAGAATTCCAAAAAAGAAGTCGTGGCCTCTTTTCAATTGAGTTTTCTCCAATATTTAACCTATGTAGGAGGTATTCGCTGTCTTGTAGAAAATGTACATGTAAGGGAAGATTTAACAGGCAAGGGAATAGGCAGGCAAATGTTTCAATGGATTATTGAAAGGGCAGAAGAAAAAGGAGTCCATATGGTACAGTTGACCTCCAACAAACTACGCCCCAATGCTATTCGATTTTACGAAGCCATCGGATTCACGGCTACCCACGAAGGATTTAAACTGCATCTATAATCCCACAAATTAAAATCCCTTGTATAGAAGTTGGAAAAATATGCCTGTTCAGCACAAAAGTCCATCTTCTATTCAAGGGATATTTGCTAACTAATTACAATCTCCTTAAAGGAAGCCCATTATACTTTTACTTCTTGGAGTAATCGGCATGGATTGCCTTATCAAAGGCCTCCCAATGCTCTGGCTTCATTCTTTCGGGGGTAAAAAGACATATTCCTGTAGCTCCATTCTCCATGGAAGTTCTAATGGCCGTCTCAATTTCAGATGGTAATAGCCCATGATTTTCGGGGTCGTTTTCCTTTGTTTTGTTTTCCGGGTTTGGACATATGAAAAGCCCACTGAAGATAGGCTTTTCCCCGTTGACGGATGCCACTTCTTCCTTGGTTATTTCTCCAACCCATTCCGGACTCTTTAAATAGAAATCGTTATAATTCATTGGATAAAAAGCATCCAAATCCCATTTGTTCCATTCCTGTCTCACCATTTTCATAGCATTGCTAGGGCCTGGAAAAACTGCGGCATTTATTTTTTTGCCTTTTTCATGTACTACCTTGGCCAGGCGATTTACAATGTTCGTGATTAAATCGTATCTAAACTGTTTCCACTCCTGAACTTTGGACGGATCTTCAACCTCTTTTATATCTATGCCCGATTTTTCTTTAAAATCGGATACACATTTATCACAATAACAATAATCGGCTATGGGATATTCCTCGTTCATCACCAGTCCGTATTTATCCCAAAGGCCTTCTGCCAATATTACATCGGGAAAACGGATATAATCCAAATGTATCCCATCCACTTCCTCCACAGCTGCTATATTCCCGTATAATTCGGACAAAAAAGTAAAAGAGCCCTCCTTGTTGGGGCAAAGAAATTTATAATATGATACATAGGCAGGTTTATCATATGCCGATTCGCCATTGCGATTTATTGCATAAAGATCCTGGGGTAATTTAGGGTTGTCACCCTGCACCATTGTAGGTACCCAAGTATGGAATTCCATACCAGCGTCCTTTACCAATTTACCTACCCTCTTATAGGTTTCAGGGTCTTGACCGCCATTGTACATCAGTCCATCGATCCCCTTTTCCTTATAGTCCTTAAAAGTTGCCATCAACTCTTGATCGGTAGCCTCCCCAGGACCACCCGTCCATGCATATACAGGAATTTTAGATTTTTCTGTGCAGGAAATCAAGGTAAAAATAGCTGCTGCCGTTACAAAAAGCTTTTTCATTGGTTTAGTTTATTTATTAATAAAAGTTACTTACACGCTTCAAATGCCATCAAAAAAAAAATGCGGAAACGCTTATTTTGGAATATGGCCCATTAATGACTGAACTTAATAATTTTGTAGCTTCCAAGTTCTAAATCTTAGCTAAGTAACCTCGGAAATAATACAAACAACACTATTATGACATAGTATTGGTACTTCCTGCGGAAATAAAAACAAGGGCACATATATTCCTTTATTTATGTAATCCGGTGCAAAAATGGGCAAAAATCCTATTTAAACCGAAACCATTCAAACATTAAACAACTAATTTAAACCATCCGTTTACAACTCTCCAGACCATAAAAACCAAGCTAAAGATGTACAAATTTTAATAGACAAAATGAAGACTCCATAATTATTTTACATTATTTATACGAATGTGATTTTAAAATACCGTTCCCTTTTCTTAATTTGCGATTACGAATAGCAAATTAAATATGCAAGAGATCACCCGACTTTTTGATTTTCCCTATTATCAATTAGAGAAATTCAACTTAAAACAATCACTGGTTACCAAGTACAATGGAGAATGGGTTGCAACATCTACCCAAGAGTATATAGACAAAGCAAATGCGATAAGCAGGGCTTTGTTGAGACTGGGAGTAAAACCCAATGATAAAATTGCCCTAATTTCCATGACCAACAGAACGGAATGGAATATAATGGACATTGGAATACTGCAGTTAGGTGCACAAAATGTACCTATTTACCCTACCATATCACAAGAAGACTACGAATATGTCCTAAACCATTCAGAGGCCAAATATGTTTTTGTATCCTGTACGGAAGTTTATGACAAGGTTAATGCCGTAAAAAAGAATACCCCACATTTAAAGGATATTTACTCTTTTGATGTGCTTGATAACTGCAAAAATTGGAGCGAAATTTTAGAACTGGGTGCGGATACCTCCAATCAAAATGAGGTTGAAAAGCTCAAAGACAAGGTTAAACCAGATGATTTGGCCACCTTGATCTATACATCAGGGACCACAGGCCGACCTAAAGGTGTGATGCTTACCCATAAAAATGTAGTGTGCAATGCCATAGAAAGTTCCAAACGGCTGCCTATAGATTATGGCAATACCAAATGTTTAAGCTTTTTGCCAGTCTGCCATATCTATGAAAGAATGATGGTGTATCTATATCAATACGCGGGAGTCACCATTTATTTTGCCGAGTCCATGGACAAAATAAGTGAAAATTTAAAAGAATGCGCTCCCCATGTTATGACCGCTGTTCCAAGATTATTGGAAAAAGTATACGATAAAATCATCGCTAAGGGAACGGCACTTACAGGTATTAAAAGAAAATTATTTTTCTGGGCCGTTGAAGTCGGACTAAAATATGAACCATACGGTCAAAACGGTTGGTGGTACGAACAAAAACTTGCGCTAGCCAGAAAATTAATTTTTAGTAAATGGAAGGAGGGCTTGGGAGGTAATCTTTCCCTAATATCCTCAGGTAGCGCCGCATTGCAACCAAGGTTGGCACGTATTTTCAATGCTGCAGAGTTTGGGGTCATGGAGGGTTACGGACTTACTGAAACCTCACCAGTAGTTTCGGTGAACGATATGAGGAATAGTGGATTTAAAATTGGAACCGTAGGGAAATTATTGGATAATACCGAGGTGAAAATTGCCGAAGACGGGGAAATATGTGTTAAAGGTCCCCAAGTAATGTTAGGTTATTACAAGGATCCCGAAAAAACGGCTGAAGTTATTAAGGATGGGTATTTCCATACCGGGGACATTGGTGAAATCGATGCCGATGGATTTCTTAAGATCACGGACCGAAAGAAAGAGATGTTCAAAACCTCGGGCGGTAAATATGTGGCTCCACAACTATTGGAGAACCGCTTTAAACAATCCAGGTTTATAGAACAAATAATGGTTATCGGTGAAGGTGAAAAAATGCCCGCAGCCCTGATACAACCAGATTTTGAATTTTTACGGAATTGGGCCAAAATACACAACGTAGAGGTTGGCGACAATAATAAAATGGTCCTCAATGAAAAGGTAATCGCCAGGTACCAAGAGGAAGTGGATGCTGCGAATGAAAGTTTTGCCAAATGGGAAAAAGTGAAACAATTTAGACTCACACCTGATATATGGAGTATAGAGGAAGGGCATCTTACCCCTACAATGAAATTAAAACGAAAAATAGTTAAGGAGAAATACCTGGATCTCTACAATGACATTTACGAGCATTAGTGGATAGACCAACGTTTAAATTTATAACAGCTTCCGTAACAGGAAGCTTTTATATTTTATAGGTCCTCTAATTTTTTTTAAAATATATTATGCATGCATAATATATTTTCATATATTTGGAGTAACCAACAAAACAGCATGCAAGACATAACAATAGATTACGCGCTCCGAGCTACTTGGCAAGCGGTAACAAAGATGTATAACGAAGAGGCAAGGAAATTTAATAGTACCATGGCCGTAGGTTTTACATTATTGAGCATAGACCCCAAAACGGGCACCCCTTCAACAGCCCTTGGGCCAAAGATGGGTATGGAGGCTACAAGTCTCTCGCGAATATTGAAAAGTATGGAGGAAAAGGGCCTTATAGAACGTAGGCCCAACCCCAATGATGGTAGGGGTGTTCTAATACACCTCACAGCTTTTGGTCTGGAAAAGAGGAAGGATTCAAAAGATGTTGTACTTCGTTTCAACGATGTGGTGAAGGCACATGTACCTGCAGAAAGTCTAAATGCTTTTTTTGAGGTAACGGAGATCATTAACAAATTAATTGCGGAAAAGAAAATTTATTAATAACGTTAAAAAACTAGTTAACACCTTTTTATTGATGAACAAACACATTAAAAAAGTAGCAGTTATTGGTTCGGGTATTATGGGGAGCGGCATAGCTTGTCATTTTGCCAATATAGGCGTGGAGGTATTGCTTTTGGATATTATACCACGGGAACTTAATGATAAAGAAAAAGCCAAGGGCCTTACCTTAGAGGATAAGGTAGTTAGAAATAGATTGGTGAACGATTCCTTGGCCGCAGCATTAAAATCCAAGCCCTCCCCTATTTATCATCAAAAATTTGCCCAGAGAATTTCAACTGGAAATCTCGAGGATGACATTTCCAAGGTTGGCCAGGTAGATTGGATCATTGAAGTGGTGGTAGAACGTCTGGATATTAAAAAAATAGTTTTTGAAAAACTGGACAAACACAGGAAACCAGGTACTTTAATAACTTCCAACACTTCTGGCATACCTATAAAATATATGAGTGAGGGAAGAAGTGAGGATTTTCAAAAACATTTCTGTGGAACCCACTTTTTTAATCCAGCCCGATATTTAAAACTTTTTGAAATAATCCCTGGACCAAAGACTTCTCCCGAAGTTTTAGATTTCCTAAATGGCTATGGGGAGCAGTTTTTGGGCAAGACCTCGGTGATTGCCAAAGACACTCCTGCATTTATTGGCAATAGAATAGGGACCTTCAGTATAATGAGCTTGTTCCATGCCGTAAAGGAAATGGACCTTACCGTAGAAGAAATTGACAAACTTTCAGGACCGGTAATAGGCAGGCCAAAATCGGCCACCTTCCGAACAGTGGATGTGGTGGGCTTGGACACTTTGGTGCATGTGGCCAATGGCGTTGCCGAAAACTGTAAGGAAGATGAGAGACGGGAGCAATTTATACTTCCTGATTTCATCGGTAAAATGATGGAAAATAAATGGTTCGGAAGTAAAACAGGGCAAGGTTTTTATAAAAAGGAAGGTCGGGAAATTTTGGCCCTGGACCTAAATACCATGGAGTACAGGCCCAGTAAAAAGGCTAGTTTTGCCACTCTTGAACTCACCAAATCCATAGAGAATGTAATAGACCGATTTAAGGTATTGGTGACGGGTAAGGATAAGGCAGGTGCCTTTTACAGAAAAAGTTTTTCTTCATTATTTGAATACGCTTCCAATAGGATTCCAGAAATAACCGGGGAATTATATAAGATAGATGACGCCATGAAAGCAGGTTTCGCCTGGGGACATGGCCCCTTTCAAATTTGGGATGCCATAGGTGTTGAAAAAGGGATCGAAATGATGAAGGCAGAAGGCTTTCAACCGGCCGCCTGGGTTACCGAAATGATATCCACAGGAAATAAATCCTTCTATACCATAAATGACGGGGCCAGTTATTATTACGACATTCCTAAAAAGGCAATGGAAAAAATTCCAGGGCAGGATTCCTTTATCATTTTGGACAATATTAGAAAATCCAATGAGGTATGGAAAAACTCAGGTGTTGTAGTAGAGGATTTGGGGGATGGTATATTAAATGTGGAATTCCAATCCAAAATGAACACTATAGGAGGTGATGTTTTGGCCGGCTTAAATAAGGCCATCGATTTGGCAGAAAAGGATTTCCAAGGGCTGGTTGTGGGCAATCAGGCCCCCAACTTCTCCGTTGGTGCCAATATTGGGATGATATTTATGATGGCCGTAGAACAGGAATATGATGAATTGAACATGGCCATTAAGATGTTCCAGGACACGATGATGCGTATGCGCTATTCATCCATACCTACAATTTCCGCCCCACATGGAATGACCTTGGGCGGTGGTTGCGAATTGTCCCTACATGCCGATAAGGTAGTTGCTGCAGCTGAAACCTATATGGGATTGGTAGAATTTGGTGTTGGGGTAATACCTGGGGGCGGTGGCTCCAAAGAAATGACCTTAAGGGCATCGGATACTTTTAGAAAGAATGATGTTGAACTCAATGTCCTTCAAGAATACTTCCTCACTATTGGAATGGCCAAAGTTTCTACATCCGCCTATGAAGCCTTTGATATGGGGGTACTTGAAAAAGGGAAGGATATAGTGGTCGTAAACAAGGATAGACAAATTGCCACAGCAAAAGGCTATGCCAAGCTAATGGCAGAACAAGGCTACACACAACCTCCAAAAAGAAAAGACGTGAAGGTTCTTGGGAAACAGGCCCTAGGAATGTTTTTGGTTGGAACGGATGCCATGGAAGATAGTAATTATATAAGCGAACACGATCATAAAATAGCCAACAAATTAGCCTATGTAATGGCCGGGGGGGACCTATCCGAGCCGACCTTGGTCACTGAGCAATATCTTTTGGATCTGGAACGGGAAGCCTTCCTTTCCCTATGCACGGAAAGAAAAACCTTGGAACGTATACAGCATATGTTAAAGACAGGGAAGCCGTTACGAAATTAATGCCACTATTATTGAGATTTGAGTATCTAGCAGTTAGAGACCAATGCATATTATTGAGGATTTGAAAATTTGGAAGAAGTCTATGGAAATGACAAAATCTGTTTATCAACTTGTCTCTGAATTGCCGTTAGAAGAGAAATTTGGACTTATTTCCCAAATTAAAAAGGAGTTCAATCCCAATTCCTTCAAACATTGCTGAAGGTACTGGAAGAAATTCAAATAAAGAATTTAAACATTTTTTGAGCATTGCAAATGGTTCGTTATATGAACTGCAAACACAATTAATTTTATTAATAGACTTAAATATAGTTACAAAAGAAAAAGTACAACCAGTAATTGAAACACGTATTGAAATCCAAAAAATGAACTATTCATTTCAAAGAAAATAATGATTCACAATACTAAAATCTCAATACTCAATACTAAAATAAAATAAAATGAAACAAGCCTTTATAGTAAAAGCATATAGGACCGCAGTAGGTAAAGCCCCCAAAGGCGTATTCCGATTTAAAAGAACGGATGAGTTGGCGGCCGAAACTATAGCGTATATGATGAATGAGTTGCCCCAATTGGACAAAAAGCGAATAGATGATGTAATCGTCGGCAATGCTATGCCAGAAGGTTCCCAAGGCCTTAATATGGCCCGTTTAATTTCCTTAATGGGACTTAATATTGTGGATGTCCCCGGGGTTACGGTCAATAGGTTTTGTTCCTCTGGAATAGAGACTATCGGTATAGCTACCGCAAAGATCCAGGCCGGTATGGCCGATTGTATTATTGCAGGTGGTGCAGAGAGCATGAGTGCGGTTCCAATGACCGGATATAAAACGGAACTCAACTATGACCTGGCCAAGGCAGGACACGAAGATTATTACTGGGGTATGGGAAATACTGCGGAAGCCGTAGCCAAACAATTCAATGTTTCCCGCGAAGACCAAGACGAGTTTGCCTATAATTCGCATATGAAAGCACTTAAGGCACAGGCAGAGGACCGTTTTCAAAGTCAGATCGTACCCATTGATGTTGAACAGATCTACGTGGATGATAATGGAAAAAAGGCCACAAAAAAATATACGGTGACCAAGGATGAGGGGCCACGAAAAGGTACCAGCAAGGAAGCTTTGGCTGGACTTCGACCAGTTTTTGCCGCGGGGGGTAGTGTTACGGCCGGTAATTCTTCGCAGATGAGCGATGGGGCTGCCTTTGTACTGGTAATGAGTGAGGATATGGTAAAGGAATTAAAATTGGAACCTATTGCAAGATTGGTCAACTATGCCGCTGCCGGTGTTGAGCCCAGAATCATGGGTATTGGCCCTGTAAAGGCCATTCCAAAGGCGCTGAAACAAGCCGGTCTTAAGCAAGATGATATTGAATTGATAGAATTGAACGAAGCTTTCGCCTCCCAGTCTTTGGCAGTAATACGCGAACTTGGTTTAAACAATGATATTGTGAATGTAAATGGGGGAGCCATTGCTCTTGGCCACCCATTGGGCTGTACCGGAGCCAAGTTGTCCGTTCAACTTTTTGATGAGATGAGAAAGAGAAATATGAAAGGTAAGTACGGTATGGTAACTATGTGCGTAGGGACTGGCCAGGGGGCAGCAGGGATATATGAATTTTTAAATTAAACAACGTACAGTGTACTGATTGTAGGAATAATTTTTCCAAAACATCTTCCCGATCACAACTGTAAAACTTAACAAGACTAACAATGAGCACAGAAACAACAACAAAAGAAATATTAAGGGGTGGACAGTTCCTTGTAAAGGAAACCAATTGCGAGGATATTTTTACACCGGAGGATTTTTCCGAAGAGCAAAAGATGATGAGGGACTCCGTTATCGAATTCAACGATAGGGAGATTGTGGCCAATAGAAACCGTTTCGAGGCCAAGGATTACGCCCTAACACAGGAGGTAATGACCAAGGCCGGAGAAATGGGCTTTTTGGGAGTTGCGGTTCCTGAGGCCTATGGGGGATTGGGAATGGGCTTTATCTCTACCATGATCGTATGCGAATATATTTCTAGCGGAAGTGGTTCTTTTAGTACCGCCTTTGGTGCACATACCGGTATAGGTACCATGCCCATTACATTGTATGGTACCGAAGCCCAAAAGCAAAAATATGTTCCTAAATTGGCTACTGGTGAATGGTTTGGAGCCTACTGTTTAACAGAACCCGGCGCAGGTAGTGATGCCAATTCGGGTAAGACCACCGCTACCCTTTCCGCAGATGGTAAGAGCTACAAGATCAATGGTCAGAAAATGTGGATATCCAATGCCGGATTCTGCAAATTGTTTATTGTTTTTGCAAGAATAGAAAACGACAAAAACATCACTGGGTTTATAGTGGAAAATGACCCAAGTAATGGTATTACCTTAGGGGAAGAGGAACATAAATTGGGCATTCGGGCCTCCTCTACCAGGCAGGTTTTCTTTAACGATACTGTTGTTCCCGCTGAAAACATGCTTTCTGAAAGGGGAAATGGATTTAAAATTGCCATGAACGCCTTAAATATTGGACGTATCAAATTAGCAGCCGCCTGTTTGGATTCCCAAAGGAGAATTACTACCAACGCCCTAAGATATGCTACTGAACGCAAGCAGTTCAAGACGGCCATCGTAGATTTCGGAGCTATAAAATCCAAGTTGGCGGAAATGGCGACCAGTTTGTATGCCGGGGAAGCTGCCTCATACAGAGCGGCCAAAAATATAGAAGATCGGATTGCCATGCGTATTGCGGCTGGTAATAGCCACCAAGAAGCTGAACTTAAAGGTGTGGAAGAATATGCCATTGAATGTTCCATTTTAAAAGTTGCTGTATCCGAAGATGTGCAGAACTGCTCGGACGAGGGTATACAAATCTTTGGAGGTATGGGCTTTTCGGAAGAAACTCCAATGGAAGCCGCTTGGAGAGATGCGCGTATAGCCAGGATATATGAAGGTACCAATGAAATAAACAGAATGTTATCGGTTGGCCTGTTGGTCAAGAAAGCAATGAAAGGGCATGTAGACCTTTTGGGTCCGGCTACTGCCGTAGGAAATGAACTAATGGGCATTCCCTCTTTTGACACCCCTGACTATTCAGAATTGTTGTCCGAAGAAAAGGAAATGGTTGCAAAACTTAAGAAAGTATTCTTAATGGTGGCCGGTTCTGCAGTCCAAAAATATGGACCTGCCCTAGATGAACATCAAATGCTACTGTTGGCCGCATCCAATATTTTAATCGAGATTTATTTGGCCGAATCTGCAATCCTAAGAACGGAGAAAAATGCAAAACGATTTGGGGAAGCAGCTCAAAAAGAACAAATTGCCATGTCCAAACTGTACTTGTACAATGCAGTGGACACAGTAATAAAAAATGGCAAGGAAGCCATTGTTTCAATGGCTGAAGGCGATGAGCAACGTATGATGCTTATGGGACTCAAGCGTTTTACAAAATATACCAACCAACCCAACGTGGTTGAACTTCGGAATATCATTGCCGATAAGCTTAAGGCTGAAAACAAGTATTGTTTTTAGTGAAGATAGACTAACTCAAGCTCATGCTTCATAATGAAGCAAAAACGAAGAACCGCTCCCAAAAGAGCGGTTCTTCTGTTTGTTGTTTGCTACCCCACATTCTTTTATGCTTCTCCCCCATCCCTTCCTACAGAAAATTATCGAAAGGATTTACCAATACCTTCCCCGGCATTCTTCCCTATTTTGATAGTTTTATCAAATTAAAAACCCTATACCTATTGGGTTAAATTATTACTCAAATAAATCAACCTATTACTATAGAACCCAATACCTTGAGGGTTATGAAAAATATGGATGTTTTTGTAATAGGTAGTGGCAGTGCCGGCCAAAAAGTTGCACTAACCTGTGCCAAGGGTGGTTTAAAAGTTGCCATTGCCGATAATCGCGAATATGGCGGTACTTGTGGTAACAGGGGCTGTATTCCTAAAAAAATACTTTTAGCCCCCTCCGAAACCTATGAACTGGCCCGTAACTTAATGGGAAAAGGTATTTCCGCCAAGCCGAAATTGGATTGGAGGACACTGCAGAAATTTAAACGCGAATTTACCCAACCAGTTCCAAAATCCACCGAAAAGGAATTGGAAAAGCTGGGAATTGAAATGTACCATCAATCACCCAAATTTTTAGGAGAACAGACCTTATCCGTCGAAGGAAAAATCCTAAAAGCCAATAAAATAGTTATAGCAACAGGACAAATACCAAGAAACCTTACCTTCAAAGGAGCGGAATTCCTTAAAAACAGTGACGATTTTCTACGGCTGGAGAAACTGCCAAAGTCTATGGTCTTTATTGGTGGAGGCTATATAGCCATGGAGTTTGCCCATATGGCCGCAAGGGCAGGAAGTAAAATAACCATCATTGAGCATGGAGGAAACATACTAAAAATCTTTGACAGGGACATGGTACGCCATCTTAGGAAAGTTTCCGAAGACCTGGGGATAGAAATTATATATAATGGGGAAATACTACAGCTGGAGAAACTGAAAAAAAATCTTCGCATCCAATATACCCAGGACGGAGAAAAAAAGTCGCTCAAAACAGGTGTCGTATTCAATACTGCCGGAAGGGTTCCTGCCATAAACTCCTTGGACCTGGAAAAAGGCAAGGTATCCTATTCCGATAAGGGCATACTTGTAAATGGATACCTACAAAACACTGAGAATCCAAATGTATACGCCTGCGGTGACGTATCGGACCATGGTCTGCCCCTTACCCCCTTATCGGGCTTGGAGGGTGCCATTGTAGCAGAAAATATACTTTATGGCAATTCAAAAAAGATAAAAACATCAGTAATCCCATCGGCGGTCTTCACCTTGCCAAATTTGGCATCGGTGGGCGTATCGGAAGAAGAGGCCAAAAGTAGATATAAGTCGGTAACGATCAATTATAAATCTGTTCCGGAATGGTATAACGCCAAAAGAATAAATACGTCGGCATACGCCTATAAAATTATAATCAACGACCGAACCAAACAAGTCGTTGGGGCACACCTTTTATCACCACACGCTGCGGAAACGATCAACTTATTCGCCCTGGCCATAAACCAGCAAATGACAACGGAAGACTTAAAAAGCATGATTTTCACCTTCCCATCCTGGGCCAGCGATATAAAAAGCATGATATAATATATGGCCAAAGAGACAAATAGTGATAAATTCAAGTTGCAACATCTACCCTCCTTAATAGTAGATACCTTTAAAGCTTGGAATGCAGATGACCCTTTTCGGCTGAGTGCCGTAGTGGCCTATTATGCCATACTTTCCTTACCAGGGCTGTTGGTCATTATCATTAATCTGGTAGGTTCCATATGGGGCATTGAGATTGTGCAGGGTGAACTCACAAATGAGATTTCCAAGGCCTTGGGCAGGGATGCTGCCGAATCCATACAAACCATGATGTTGGAAACCCAAAACGGGAACAAAAGTACCATTGCGAATATTTTAGGCTTTGCTACCATAATTTTTGGTGCCACTGGTGTTTTTTACCATTTACAACTTTCACTGAATCAGATTTGGCAAATTAAACCAGACCCCGATTCAAACTTTATGAAGATGCTCATTGACAGGGCCAGAAGTTTCGCCTTTATATTGGTAATCGGTTTTTTATTATTGGTCAGTTTTTTGGTGACTGCAGCAATTTCGGCTCTTAACGGTTACATCCGAAGCGTGCTGCCCGATTTTATACTATATATAGCCTTTATCCTGGATTTTTTAGTTTCAATAGGCATCGTGACAATTCTTTTTGCTCTAATTTTTAGATTTTTACCCGACACAAAAATACGGTGGAAGACCGTTTGGATCGGGGCACTTATTACCGCTGTACTTTTTGTTTTTGGCAAATTTTTATTGGGACTTTATTTTGGAGAGGCAGATCCAGGTTCTACTTATGGTGCGGCCGGCACTGTAGTACTAATGCTACTATGGGTTTCATATTCCTGTTTAATTCTGTTTTTTGGGGCAGAATTTACATGGGTCTATGCCAATCGTTATGGCCTGGGTATTAAGTCCAGTTCCAAAAAAAATAACAATAAACAAGAAATAGGGAGTGCGTAAGGCACTCAGGAGAACATTTTTGTCTCATCGCCTACATTGGGCAGAAAGGATGCTTTTTTTTTGAAACTTCTATTTTGTAGTGGATTGGTAGTCTTATCCAGAAAGAATGATAGTACCGGTTATAACTATAAAGAATGTGGAAAATTTATGGGTCCATTCTCCATACACTTTTTCCCGATAGATGTATCCAAAGTTTTATTGGGTTAATTTTCCAATCAATAGGCCACTTCTTTCTTTATAAATTCATCTAAATTTAAGTGGTTTTAGTATTTATTAGAAAAATCAGGATCAAGGTTATGACAGCACTTTAAAAAATATTCCTTGATCGGTAAACAATCAATTAAAATTGAAGTTATGAATCCAATACGTATTTTTTTGGCAGATGATGATCAAGATGATCGCGAAATTTTCTTGGACGCTTTGGCAGAATTACCTATTAAAACTTCGATAAAACAGTTTGAAAACGGTGTGGATTTGATGGCAGAACTGTATTCCGAAAGTCCCTTGCCCAATATCATTTTTTTAGACCTTCGGATGCCGCTTATGGATGGATTTGAATGTCTGGCGGATATCCGGAACATCCCCGAATATTCAAAAATAAAAGTAATCATTTATTCTACATCCTATAACCAAAACGAGGTAGACCAATTGAAGGAAGCCGGTGCCAATCAATATTTAAAGAAACCCAATTCATTCAATCAACTGAAGACCTTATTATATAAATCTATCAGACCCCTAAAAAATGAAAACACCAGGCTTGATGACGTCTTTCAATTTACCATGCTAGTTTAACACAAAAGATCAACTAGCCTTAATTTTAAGTATATGCATGCAAAAATAGTGTTGGAAAATTTCCATTTTAATATTGTAAAGCCCTATTACTCGGCAGGTAGATATATATCAAAAGTGGCACCCTTGCCCACTTGGCTTTTGGCCGTAATTATTCCATTGTGATTTTCTACAATTCGCTTTATTATAGCTAGACCAATACCGGTCCCAGGATATTCTGTACGTCCGTGGAGACGCTGGAACAATTCAAAAATCTTTTCGCTGTATTCCTGATCAAAACCTATCCCATTATCGGTAAATATAATGTGGCAGTAGTTTTTGTCCTTCCGAATATTTTCACCATCCAGTACTTGGCCATTAACGAACTCATTTTTTATTGTTATCCTTACAGCCTTCCCTGGACTTGAAAACTTTAAGGAATTACTTATAAGATTATAAAAGAGTTGCTTAAATTGAAATGGAATTATTTTCACCTCACAGGTCTTATCCGTGTCAATTACGGCATTTTTTTGTAAGAGTTCCTCACTAAGTTCTTGTTTCACTTCCTCAATAATAAGATTCAGATTGGTCTTTTCAAAATCGCCTTCCAAATTGTGGGTGCGGGAATAGGCCAACAAATCTTCGATAAGCGATTGCATCCGCTCTGCGGACAACTGCATCCTTTTAAATAGATATTTTCCATTTTCGGAAAGGGTATCCTTATCCTTTTCGATGATTCTGGAAGCAAAGGTCTGTATTTTCCTTAAAGGCTCTTGTAAGTCATGGCTCGATATATACGCAAAGGATTGGAGTTCCTTGTTCATTTTCTGTAGTTCAATGTTCTTTTCCTCCAGCTCGGCTCGCTTTTCCTTAAGCGCGTCATCCGATTCTTTCTTAACGGTAAGGTCATGGGTTACTTTGGAATATCCTATTAATTCATTGAATTCATTATGTACTGCAGTAATTACCACACTGGCCCAGAATAATTTTTTATCCTTCCTTACGCGCCATCCTTCCTGTACTGCCTTGCCGTTTCTGGCAGCCATTCCCAACAACCTTTTGGGAAGTCCGCTTTTTTTATCTTCCTCTGTGTAAAAATTGGAAAAATCCTTACCTATAATCTCTTCGGCCTTATACCCCTTAATTTTTTCTGCTCCCGTATTCCAGTTCTCCACAATTCCTTCCGGGTTCAAGTAAAGAATGGCGTAGTCCTGTACCTCTTCCACCATGAGGTGATAGCGCTGTTCACTTTTCTTGAGCGACTCGTTTAATTCTACCAGCTCTGCTGTACGCTCCTGAACCTTTTTTTCCAATTCGTCAAGGAAAATTTTCTGTTCCTGTATATCGGTACTACTCCCCACCCACATTTGTATTATTCCGCCATCATTGCGCTGTGGTTTTGCACGGCTCAACTGCCATCGATATTCACCATCATGTCTTCGAAAGCGATGCTCCAATAAAAAATCCTTTCCTGTTGCGATAGAATCCTCCCAGGTCTTAAAATTCTTTATCCTGTCATCCGGATGCACCATCTGCAACCATCCCCTATTGATCAATTGATCCTGTGACAATCCGGAAAACTCAAAAACTGATTGGTTAAAGTAATTCAAATTGCCATCTGGATCTGCAGTCCATACGAATTGGGGAAGTGAGTCCGCCAGTAGTCGGAATTTTTTTTCACTTTCCTCTAATCTCTTGCGGGCAATTACTTGGTCTGTAACTTCAATGCCCAAAGCCATTATTCCTTCTATTTTCCCTGTAGTATCCAAAAGTGGTTCGTAACCAAAATTTAGATATGCCATATGCAATTTCCCTTTCCTCATGATTTGCACAGGAAATTCCAAGGTAGAAAAAGATTTGCCTGTACTATAAACCCCGTCCAACAACTCTTTAATACCTTGCGACTTTAATTCTGGCATTACTTCCAAAATTGGTTGTCCCAATACTTCGCTTTCTTTTCTTCCCCACATTTCCAAGGCAAGGGAATTGGCCAATTCAGTTAGATGATCCTTGCCTTGGAATATAGCTATCGATACAGGTGCTTGGGCTATCATGGTGCGAAGCCTTTGTTCACTTTCTTCCAATTCTTTTTTCGCAATTACGGTTTCGGTAGTCTCTGTGCAGGTAACGACCACACCACTTACATTGCCAAAATCATCAAATGCGGCACTATAGCAGAAAGTCCAATATATCTCCTCCATGCTTCCATTTCGATAAAATGGCACCAATTGGTCACTAAAGGAAATAGGTTTAGCGGTAGTGACTACTTTATGGATCAAGGGGCCAATGAACTCCCAAATCTCCGGCCAAACTTCCTTGCCCTTTTTTCCAATAGCCGGATGCTTTCCTTCATTTCCTAAACTTGGCCTGTACGCATCATTATAAAAGCAGATAAGGTCATCGCCCCAAAAGAGAAACATAGGATAGGATGAATGCAAAATAATGGCTAAGGTAGTACGTAAACTAACAGGCCAATTGCCTATATGTCCCAGGCTCGTATTGCCCCAGTCCATTTCCCTGATAAGATCTCCCATTTGGCCCCCATTCTCAAGGAACTTGAGATCATTTGCTTTATAGGTTGAATTCAGTTTCATTTACTTGACGCTTGTATCACAAATTCTTCTCTGGAAGATTGCATATCCTTTGTTTGTTGGATCAATTCAATTGTCCTGTTGATTACTGATTTAAGATCAGAAAAATCCGCTGGTTTGCGAATATAGTATTGTGCTCCCTTGGCATACAATTGGTCCATGACATCAATATTGGAAGAAGTGGAATAAATTATTACAGGCAAATGTCTAAATTTTGCACTTCGTTTTATTTCGGTTAAACACTCCGCTCCCGATTTCATGGGCATATTCAAATCTAGAAATAATACTTGTGGCAGATTGCTCAAATTATTTTCAAGAAAATCCATTAGCGCTACCCCATTGTTAACCGTTTTCAAAGTTGCGCACAAAGCTAGCTCGTCCAAAGCTTCCTTAAAAAACATGCAATCGTCTTCATCATCGTCTGCAAGAAGTATTTGAAAATCCCTATGGTCCACGTCTTATTGATTTAGAAATTGAAATTAACATTTACCTCTTTTAATCCAATTAGGTAAAAATAAACAAAAATAATCGCCAATTGAATTTCCACTGAAATTGTTTATAAAAGGGCCTATTCCCAGGATTATTCCGGACAGGGTTTATAGGCATCCCATTATTTTTGGCTTATCTTCCTTGCATATATACGGAAAGGCTTATACCTTTAAAAACAAATGGGCGGTTAACACAAGTTTCAATTAGTTATGGCATTGCCAAGCACCACTCACTGTACTTTAGAATGCCATATGAACAATTACAAAGTCAAAAACCTATCTCCCCATAGCTTTATTGTTATACTTTCCATCTTACATGCCCTTTTGACTTTTGGCACATTGTTTTTTGCTAGTGTCGTCTTTATCAAGTCCGATAGTATTTTTCTGGAATTTAGTACCGACAAACGTATTTTTATTTACATAGTGCCCATGGTGTCCATGGTCAGTTATTTTGGAAGCAATCTGTTCTATAATACACAACTGGCCAACATATCCAAAAACAAGTCACTAAATGAAAAATTGATGCTTTATCTACAGGCATGCGGGCTAAGATATGCGTTTGTAGTGGCCGCAGTAATAATGGGCACTATAGCTTTTGGGGCATACAACCATATTTTTTATCTGGTCATCTCCTTACTTTTACTTCTATATCTTTTTAAGCTAAGACCTACCAAATACAGGGTTATGGCCGATTTGGAATTAAACTTGGAGGACCAACAATACTTTCAAAAAGTGAAGGAGGAAATAAAATAAAATTGGTCGTTACCAATATCTTGGTATATTCAACACGTATAAAATGGACTCCAAAGACAAAAATTACAAGGATATAGATACTATAATCATCGGTTCTGGTGCCGGCGGACTGTCTGCCGCCATTTGTCTGTCCAAAGCGGGTCAACGGGTGATGGTCTTGGAACAGCACGATGTCCCCGGCGGTTGGTGCCATAGCTTCTATTTAAACGGCCACCGTTTTTCTCCAGGAGTACATTATATTGGCCTGCTAGGGGAAGGAGAGTCAACAAGGATCCTATATGAAGGGTTGGGGATTGCCAATGACCTGGTTTTTTTTAGAATGAATCCCAAGGGATATGAACACTGCTTTATTGGAGAGGAAAGAATTGATCTGCCAGGCAATATAAATGAATTGAGTACTACACTAGGGCTAAGGTTCCCTAAGGAAAAAAAACGCATCGATCATTATTTGAAGTTGGTCAGGAATGTTTCCCGACAAATACAACTGATTCCCAAGATCAGTGGCTTTTGGGATAATATTACCATCCCTTTTAGAACCAAGCACATGGGCAAATATGCACTTTTCAGCCTGAAGCGTGTTATCAACTGGCATATTAAAGACCCCCTACTGCAAAAAGTTCTCAATATACAATGGGGAGACCACGGATTGGCTCCTTCGCGGGCAAGCTTTCCCTTGCACTGCGCTGTTATGGACCATTATTTTAACGGGGGATACTACCCTATGGGTGGCGGAGCCGCCATAGTAAAGGCCATGACCAAGACGCTTCAAAAAAATGGTGGTACCATACGTACTGGAACAGCGGTAAAAAGCATTATTTTGGAAGGGGATAAAAAGAGGAAAGCCATAGGGGTGGAATTGGAAAATGGGGAGAAACTATATGCATCCAGAATTATTTCCAATGCTGATCCTGGAATTACCTATTTAAAATTGGTAAAAGAACAAAACCTAAGTAAAAAACTTCTTAAAAAACTAAAGAAAACAAAGTATTCCTGTAGCTCGTTAATGCTTTTTCTTACCGTGGATATGGATGTTCGCAAATTAGGAATGGATTCAGGCAATATATGGTTGATGGACAACAGGGATATGGACTTAATTTACGAAGAGATGACCGCAGTGGATATCAGTGGTGGAAACGTATTTCCAGGTTTGTTCATTAGCTGCACTACCCTAAAAGACCCTACAAGTTTCGATGGAAAACACCATTCCCTCGAAGTCATTACCTATATCAATCCAGATGCTTTCTCAAAATTCAACAATGAGCACAAACAACGATCCAAAGAATATTTGGAATTTAAGGAAATCCTGACCTCCAAAATGATAAATACCCTAGAAAGTGCCCTACCCGGCATTAAAGAGCATATTGTTCATAAGGAACTGGGAACCCCAGTCACCAATAAGCACTATTTAAATGCAACCAGGGGCAGTGTATACGGTACAGAAAAAAGTTTTGGACAGATAGGTCCCTTTGCTTTTAAAGCCAAGAGTGAAATTAAAAATTTGTATATGTGCGGAGCAAGTATTCAATCCCACGGAGTGGCAGGCTCTAGTTACTCCGGGGTCCAAACAGCGGCCACCATACTAAATTGCAGGCAAGATGACTTAATAAAACCAGATGATTTCCAAAATATTAGAATCTTTGAAGCGGAAGACAATTCCAATTATCCAATAGATATCCAACAAAAAATAAATTTGAGAAAAGCTCGATTGCTATCAAAGGAAAGAAAATCAGTAAAAAATCAACTCTAATCCAATTATTAATCTTTTTATTAATAACTTTTATCCATATGAAAACCCTAAAATTATCCATTGCCCTTTTGGTACTGACCATAGTTACCGTTAATAGTAGTTTTTCCCAGGATTGGCCCAATCTGGAACATTTCTCCAAAGACAATAAAGCAATAGGCCAAGCCACTGCTGAAGAAAATCGCGTAGTATTTATGGGCAATTCCATTACCATTGGATGGATAAAGACCAGACCGGATTTCTTTAAGGGCAAACCCTATATCAATAGAGGTATTAGCGGACAGACAACCCCCCAAATGCTCCTACGCTTTAGACAGGATGTAATCGATTTAAAGCCTAAAGTTGTCGTGATTTTGGCCGGTACCAACGACATAGCAGGAAATACAGGACCTTCTAGCCTGAAAATGATTGTGGACAATATTAAATCGATGGCCGAACTGGCCCGATCCAATGGAATTAAAGTTATTGTCTCCTCCGTCCTCCCAGCTTTCGATTACCCTTGGAGACCAGGATTAAAACCCAATGAAAAAATCCCTGCATTAAACTCCCTGTTAAAGGAATATACCGAAGCAAATGGCCATATCTATCTGGACTATTTTACTGCCATGGCCGATAGCAGAAACGGGCTTCCCAAAAAATATGCAGAAGATGGGGTACATCCTACTGCAGCGGGTTATGCCGTAATGGAATCAATGGTGGAAGCAGCAATCAAGAAGGCGTTGCAATAGCCATGGACTATGCGCCCTATACCTCCTAAATAATTAGTGTACTGTAGTATTTTTCACCTAAGTTGTATTCAACAATGGGGAAGCTACTCTTCATAATCCTTTCTGTAAGTGGTTTTGGGGTCACGCACAAGATATTTTTGAGGTAAAGGGGCTGGGTATAGCCGCATCCAATCACAATGGTGTTGCCGAATGGGCACGGTTTGTTGACAAAGAGTTGGGTCCAAACGGGATTAACACGCTAATACATCGGGTAGAATTTAATCATACCTACAAACCAAGACCGAAATTAAAGGGCAACCACCCATTGTCCAACCAACATATAAAGGAATCGGAGGGCAGAAACCAAATTAAATTTTGGTATATAAAATTATTCGCCAAAAGGGATATACATTCAATATGGTGAACAATGTCACCCATTAAAATGCCCTATTTGGGAGATATATTTCTAATTTTGAAGGATGAAGAAGAGAACTATCAGTATCCTTATTCCATTTAAGAATACCGCAGAATTCCTACCGGACTGCATACAATCCATCATCAACCAAACTTATGACAACTGGGAAATCCTAGCTGTTAATGACCATTCTACAGACAACAGTTTGGATGTCATGCATTCGTATGCGCAAAAAGAAACCAGGATCAACGTATTGAAAAATGAGGGTAAGGGAATTATAGAAGCCCTAAGAACTGCCTATTCCCATGCCCAGGGCACTTATATAACCAGAATGGATTCCGATGACATTATGTCGCCGAATAAATTGGAAAATATGGTCCGTTCCCTTGAAAAGCTAGGACAAGGACATATAGCCTTGGGAAAGGTGAAATACTTTTCCAAGGAAGGAGTTGGAGATGGTTATAAAAGTTATGAAAAATGGTTGAACCACTTAACGGAAAAAGGGCTGAACTATTCGGAAATATATAAGGAATGTGTAATACCTTCCCCCTGTTGGATGGTACATAGGACAGATCTGGAGAGGGCTGGGTCATTTACTTCAAATCGGTATCCGGAAGATTACGACCTGGCCTTCCGGTTTTATGAACAGGATCTAAAATGTATCCCAACCAATGAACTCCTTCATTATTGGCGAGATTATGGCCATAGAACTTCCAGAACTAGTGAACACTATGCCCAGAATTATTTCTTGGACATAAAACTACACTATTTCCTAAAGCTGGACCGAGATAATGAAAGCCCCTTAGTGCTGTGGGGTGCAGGCAATAAAGGAAAAGCCTTGGCCAAAAATCTTCTAAAAAAAAACATAGCATTTATATGGGTATGCAACAACTCCAATAAAATTGGATTGGATATATATGATAAGAGGATGAATCATTATCTGGAATTAAGTAAACTCCAAAAAGCCCAGGTCATAATTACGGTTGCCAACAAAGAAGCTCAGGAATTTATAAAGGACTATTTGCAGGATCAGGGAAAAAATAGGGTTCAAGATTATTTCTTTTTTTGCTAAACTGCAATTGAGGCACTATTTTAAGGAATATTTTCACTTTTCCCAGTAACTTATTTAGTTCATAGATGTGCAATAAATTTAAGACCGGCTCGAAATTCTTTTCTTATATTTGAAAAATTAAATTTAGGAATGCTGTTTAAACATCCGGAACTCCTTTGGGCCCTTTTACTTCTCCTCATTCCTATTTTTATTCACCTTTTCCAACTCCGTAGATTCAAAAAGACCCCATTTACCAATGTAAGGATCTTAAAAAAGGTAGTAGCGGAGTCCAGAAAGAGCAACTCCATAAAGAAGTGGCTACTGTTGTTTACCCGGCTATTGCTCCTAACGTCACTTATTGTTGCGTTTGCCCAACCCTTTATTCCTGGTAAATCGGCGCTTAAAAGCAATGAAATAGTTATTTACCTCGATAATTCCCTAAGTATGCAGGCTAAGATGGGAACCGGTACCTTACTGGAAAACATGGTACAGGAAATATTAAAATTTGTTCCCAAAGAAAATGTTTTCACCCTTTTCTCCAATGATAAGATATATAGGGAAGTCCGTATAGGGGATATTAAAAACGATTTGCTTGCCCTACCCTATTCCAACAATCAATTACAGTTGAAAGAAATTTATTTAAAGGCCAAGACTTTGTTCTCCAAGACAGAAGGGACGCGTAAAGATCTAGTCTTGATTTCCGATTTTCAAAAAAGTATTAATTCTACCATTTTAGACTCGCTCCCCGACATACATAGACATTTCATAAAATCGACTCCGAAAAACCTTGGTAATATTTCCATCGACACTGTATTTGTAAACGCTAGATCCTCGGAGAATTTGGATTTAAAAAGCATACTCACTACCAACACGGAAGTGGACAACACTCCGATTTCCCTATATAATGGAGATCAATTGATTGCAAAAACCTCGGTTACATTCAATAAAAATAAAAAAGGCGAGGTTATTTTCACCGTTCCGGCAAACGAGATTATAAATGGCAAAATTTCAATCTCAGATGCAGGTCTCAATTATGACAACCAACTTTACTTCAATTTGGCCAAGCCTGATAAAATCAAGGTATTATCCATAGGGGACGCCGATAATGATTACTTGAGGCGTATATTTGATGAGGAGGTATTCCAGTATTCCAATCTAAGTTTAAAGTCATTGGATTACAGCCTGTTGGAATCGCAAAATCTGATTATACTCAATGAACTTAACTCGGTCCCCACAGCCTTGCAAAACGCTTTGCAAGCCTTTAAAAATACCGGAGGCAGTTTCGTGGTTGTTCCAAGTGGCCAAGCCAATCTGGAAAACTACAATTCCTTTTTAACCGGGCTTTTAAATACTGTGATAATTTCTTCGGTTAAGGAAGATCGAAAAATTAGTCAGATTGCCTTTGCCCATCCCCTGTACAGGAATGTGTTCGAAAAGGAAGTAACCAATTTCCAATATCCCTCCGTCAATTCCTTCTATGGTATAAAATCGGCTCTGCCAAAAATCCTTTCTTATCAAAGTGGCGATCCATTTTTAGTAGGCGATAACGGCACTTATTTATTTACAGCGTCCATAGCCAAGGAAAATTCGAATTTTTTAAATTCCCCCTTAATTGTCCCGACCCTCTACAACATGGGTATGGCAAGTCTAAAGATTCCCAAAATCTATGAAATGATAGGTAACAAAACCACTGTTGACATTCCAGTTAACCTAACAAAAGATCGGATTTTGAAAGTATCCCAAAAAGATTTCGAATTTATTCCCTATCAACAGTCTTTTGCCAACAAAACTACCCTGACTTTTGACGACTATCCAGGGTTTGCAGGAATCTACCATATAACAGACGAAGGAAAGGCCATTAAAAACATAAGTTTCAACTTTCCCAGAGCGGAAAGCCAACTGCACTATATGGACTTAAATGAGCTTGATGCAGGCAGTAGAAATGATAATGTTGCCAGCTTGTTCCAAAATTTAGAAAAAGACAATAGCATCAACGAGCTTTGGAAATGGTTTGTTATTTTAGCATTAGCATTTATATTTATTGAGGTTCTTATCCAAAAATTTCTCAAATGAACATACTTTTAAAATCTGCCAAAATAGTTTCTCCCTCCAACAAGGAACTTCATTTAAAAAAGCGCGATATATTTATAAAAAATGGGGTAATTGAAGCTATTGCCGCCAATTTGGATATTCAAGAAAAAACAAAGGTCGTCCAGTTGAAGAATCTTCATGTTTCCCTTGGGTGGTTCGATTCGAGTGTAAGTTTTGGAGAACCGGGCTACGAAGAACGGGAGACCGTTGAAAATGGCCTTTACACAGCCGCAAGGAGTGGTTTTACCAACATTGTCCTAAACCCCAATACCAATCCCTTGCCCGACAGTAGCTCCGATATTGTATTTTTAAAAAATGCCTCGAAAAATGCAGCTACTTCACTTCATGCTTTGGGAACATTGACCGTTAAATCTGACGGAGAAAGTTTGGCCGAACTATATGATATGAAAACTGCCGGCGCCGTAGGATTTTATGATTACAAATTACCTATAAGGAACTCAAATCTCTTGAAAATTGCCCTGCAATATGCCCATAATTTTAATGGACTCGTACATTCCTTTCCTATGGATATGCAGATTGCCGGAAAAGGAGTTGTAAACGAAGGGGAAGTATCTACCAAACTAGGGTTAAAAGGAATTCCCAATTTAGCCGAGGAGCTTAATATTGTGAGGGATCTGTTCATATTGGAATATACGGGAGGAAAACTACACATCCCTACTATTTCAACCGCCAATTCCGTAAAACTCATTGCAGAGGCCAAGAAAAAGGGACTGGATGTGAGCTGCAGTGTGGCCATACACAACCTCTGCTTCACCGACGGGACTTTGACCGAGTTCGACTCCCACTATAAATTGATGCCGCCGCTTAGAACCCAATCAGATCGCAAAGCCCTGATTAAGGGATTAAAGGATGGAACCATCGATTTTGTTACTACAGACCACAGGCCTATGGATATTGAACACAAACGAGTGGAATTCGATAATGCCTCTTACGGTACCATAGGTCTGGAAAGCGCTTTTGGAATGTTGAATGGAATTTTTGATCTGGACACCACCATTTCCCTCTTGACCAAAGGTCGCGAAAGATATGGCATTGAAGCACCACGCTTAACAATTGGTGAAAACGCAGTGCTAACTTTGTTTGATCCTGATCAGGAATACACCTTTGAAGAGCAGCACATTTTATCCAATTCCAAGAATAGCTGCTTTTTGGGAAGTAAACTTAGAGGAAAGGTCTACGGAGTTGTGACAAACAACCAAATAATTAACTAAATTTATAGAAATTAAAATCTTAAAGATGGACCAGAATACAATAGATGAAGGAAAAACTATGGCTATGATCAGTTATTTTACGGTTATTGGCCTGCTCATTGCCTTTTTAGTAAACAGTGATAAAAAGAACGAATTTGTCAAATTCCATATTGGCCAATCATTACGGGTATGGATATTGGCCATTGCCCTCTCCATTGTCCTTGGACTTATAGCTGTTACAATGGGGATGGGTTTCCTTAGAATATTGCAGTGGGCCCCGTGGGTTTTGGCCGTATTGGGCGCCATTAATGCCTACAACGGAAAGTTGGAAAAATTACCTATTATCGGATCTATTGGAGAATAATAGGAAAGATCAATAAATTTAAGGAGGTCTTATAGGGGCCTCTTTTTTTGTTCAAATTTTTAACTTCACTAACTTTGCCTCTATGGATAATGTTATTAAGGAAGGAAAGACAACGGCAATTGTGGCATACCTCACAATGGTTGGAGCATTGATTGCCATTTCGATGAATTCGGATCCAAAGAACGCATTTGCACGGTTTCATACCCGCCAGGCATTTGGTTTACATCTTGTTTTTCTTGGCTTTGCAATTTTTTTAAGTAATTGGTACAACGAATATGCTTGGTACGGCCTCTATGTCTTTTATATAGTACTATGGTTCTATGGCTTTCTTGGAGCTTTGAACAACAAGAAACAGGAGGTACCTGTACTTGGTCCCTATTTTCAGAAATGGTTCACTTTTATATCTTAGAATGACTACAGCTCCCCTTTCATTGGAACATCTTATTAGACCTTCAAATATTACTGAAGGCAAACCTCCTGTACTTTTCATGTTCCACGGCTATGGAAGTAATGAGGAAGATTTGTTTTCCTTTGCCTCCGAACTCCCTAAAGAACTTTGTATCATATCCGTTAGGGCCCCTTACCCTATGCAACCCTATGGCAATGCTTGGTACGCCATTAACTTTGAAGCTGAAAAAGGCAAATGGAACAATGAGGAAGAAGCGGTTCTCTCCAGGGATAAAATTAAAACATTTATAGAGGAAGCTTGCAAAACCTATGGGCTGGACGAAAAAAATGTGACCTTGCTAGGGTTTAGCCAGGGCACCATCCTGAGTTATGCAGTAGCCCTTTCCTACCCCGAATTGGTGAAAAATGTAATTGCCCTAAGTGGTTATATCAATGAAAACCTACTTTTGAAGGGGTATAAGGAAAATGACTTCAAGGATTTAAGGGTCTACGTCTCCCACGGTAGTGTAGACCAAGTAATTCCGGTTGCCTGGGCGCAGCAAGCCCCTAAATTTTTGAAGAATCTAAAGATAGACCATGTATATGAAGAATTCCCTGTTGGCCATGGGGTGGCCCCTCAGAATTTCTACTCCTTCAAATCATGGCTACAGGATAAAATTTAATTGCTGCGGGTGTACAACAAATGGTCCATCAAAGAAAAGTCCACCCCCAGATCGTCCTTAAGTTCATATTTGATCAATATTTCTCCCCAATATTTCCCATCGGAGAAATCGGCCAAAATCCATTTATGGTTTAAAATTTTGATCTTGTTAATTTTAAAATCGTTTTCCATACCCTCATATGGGATCAACGGATTATCGCCCTTACTCTCATTGGTCTCCAATAACTTGTCCGATATATAGAGACTGGGATCCTTTAAATTTAAATGATCGTAATAGGCCAAGGCGTCATCATTGTTTTCCAAAGAAAAATATTGGTTGTCCAAAACCTTGATATGTAGCTTCTGAATGGAATCCTCCAACTGTGAGAGCATCTCCTCTTGGGCTTCTATTTTGGTATTTTTTGCCTTTACCATATTATTGGTACTTACAAATTGATAGAGTGCTATTAGGGCAACGAATATGAACAAATACAAGTAAATCTTATGTTTCATTCCTTTATTTTCTATTTTATTGGATTAATAATATTTATTTTCAGATGAAATATTTTTTATGAACCATGTCCAGTAGGTTTGTTTAAACCTCTATTACCAGATTGTCATAGGCCAAATGAACATTTTCCGGAAGCTGTTGCTCAACCTCATCATGAAAGCCCAATAAATGGCTTATATGGGTCAAATAGGCTATTTTAGGCTTTACGACATCAATGAACGCCAAAGCTTCCTCCAAATTGAAATGGGAATGGTGGGGCTCCAATCGCAAGGCATTGACCACCAAAGTGTTTACTCCCTTAATTTTTTCCATTTCTTCCCTTTCCATACTTTTCACATCGGTTAGGTACACAAAGTCCCGTATTCTAAACCCAAAAACCTGCAATCTATTGTGCTGGGCCTCTATGGGTATGGCCATTAGGTTTCCGATCCTAAAAGGCTTATTGTTCTTAATCGTATTGATCTCTACGGCAGGGGCTCCCGGATATCGATTTTCATCGGCAAATATATAATGGAACCGCTCCTTGATCGAGGTAACGACCCGTTCATGGGCATAAATGGGAATATCGCCCTGCCTGAAAAAAAATGGCCTGATATCGTCTATTCCCGCAGTATGGTCGGAATGTTCATGGGTAAATAAAATCCCATCAATTTTTACCACATTATTG
Organism: Arenibacter flavimaris; assembly: GCF_030291335.1. NCBI lineage: Bacteria > Pseudomonadati > Bacteroidota > Flavobacteriia > Flavobacteriales > Flavobacteriaceae > Arenibacter > Arenibacter flavimaris. The sequence continues at coordinate 18,556 of NZ_JASWIM010000016.1, read as the reverse complement.
GTAAGCATTTGCTGTCTAAAATCGGGGCCGCAATCTATTATATAATTAAAGGAATCCCAAGAAACCATAACCGATACCCGTAGCCGTTTATCCTTGGAATTATTGCTTAGACAGACAGGGTGTTTACTCCCAATTACAGGGATTCCCTGTGATGTTCCCGTACCTAAAAAAGTTATTTTCAATCCTATATCCATTTAATCCAAATTTATAACTATTTTATTAAATAGATAGCTCAAACTTTTTAACTTTGCCACAAGTAAATAAGACACTATGTCCAATATTTTTAAGAAAGAAATCGCTTTTACCAATGTTCCGTCCATTAAGGCAAAAACTTTAAGGATAAATTTGAACCCAGATATTTATGGTACGTTTTCTGAAATAGGTGCAGGACAAGAGACTTCTGGTCATTTTTTTAAATCGGGTGGTGCTTCAGGTACTATTGCAAAAGCAATGAGTGCGTACGACAAGGATTTTAGTGATGCTATTTATGGTATTGAGGAAGACGGAAGGTACGTAACCCAGTCCAGGTTAAAAAAAATGTTGGCCCATGAGATGGAAAACATGGAAAATAGGATAAGTCGGGAAAAACATCCCGACAGATTGTTTTTTTCCTATGCCAATACAGTTGCCACTATTGATTTCTCCAAGAGATACAAAGGCCATGGTTGGATCGGAATCCGGTATCAGTTGGATCCCAAACAAAAAGAATTAAACGAAATCATCCTTCATATCCGCTTTAAACAGAATGAAGCAAGGTTACAACAGGAAACTTTGGGTATTGTAGGGGTTAATCTTATCTATGGTGCTTTTTACAAATACGACAAGCCAAGAAAATTACTAAAATACCTGTACGACCATATTGACAAGGATACGGTTGAATTGGATATGGTGAATTTTTCCGGTCCCAATTTTACCGAAGTAGACAATAGGTTAATGAGTTTGCAGCTTGTTAAAAATGATATGACCGATGCTGTAATGTTCGGACCCGATGGCAATAACCTTTTGCCGGCGACCATTCTTTACAAAAAAAATATTCTGGCCCTACGTGGAAGTTTTAGACCAGTTACCTTGGTCAACATGGATATGTTTAAAAAATCCTATGAAATATTTATCAGGGAACCCAGTGTTGAAGAGGAAAATACCGTTGTTATTTTTGAAATTACCCTTTCCAATCTACGTGCATCCGGAGAAATAGACGAACAGGATTTTATGGACCGAGCCGAACTTTTATGTTCTTTGGGCCATACGGTAATGATTTCGAAATTTCAGGAGTACTTTAAACTCGTTGAGTATTTTAGCAATTATACCAAATCCAAGATTGGACTTACCATGGGGGTAAACAATTTGGTGGATATTTTCGATGAAAAATACTACCGCCATTTGAGTGGGGGCATCCTAGAGGCTTTTGGCAAATTATTCTTTAAAGATCTTAAAGTTTACCTATACCCAATGCGCAACGAGGAAACTGGACAAATTATGACAAGTAACACCATAAAGGTCCACCCTAGAATGAAGGAATTGTACAAATTCTTCAAATACAATGGAAAGGTGATGGACATCATAGATTACGACCCGGAAATATTACATGTTTTCTCCAGGGATGTCCTCAAAAAAATAATCAATGGTGAAGAAGGCTGGGAATCCGTGCTACCTGAGGGAATAGCGGAAATAATAAAAAAGAAGAAACTCTTTATCCGTAAACCCATAGAGGAAAATCAGGAAAAGGTTTAATTATTCATAGTAAAAGGGGCTGTCCAAATCTACAGGATTAGACAGCCCCTTATTCATCTACCGTCTTTTATAGCAGTTGTGCGGCATGGTCCTTGGTCTTCACCTTATCAATTACCCTCTCAACAACTCCGTCCCCATCAATTACAAAAGTCTTTCTGTGAATACCGTCATATTTTTTTCCCATAAACTGTTTTGGCCCCCAAACACCAAAAATATTAAGGACGGTATGATCTTCATCCGCCAACAATGGAAAGGGAAATTGATATTTATTTTTAAAATTCAATTGACGTTTCTGCGAGTCGGCACTAACCCCCAAGAGCTCATAACCTTGCAATTTTAGCTCTGTATAGTTATCCCGCAAATTACAGGCTTCGGCCGTACATCCGGGCGTACTTGCCTTTGGATAGAAAAAGACGATTAATTTTTTTCCCTTATAATCAGATAGTTTAATGGTATTGCCGTTTTCATCCTTAGCCGAAAATGCAGGCACCTTATCCCCTACTTTTAAAGTATCCATAGTTAAATTTTAAGTAAATTTATAATTAAAAACACGCCCATATGAATGGGCGCTGCTATATTTATTTTTCATAAAATTACGCAATAAATGACGAAAGCCGAAAAAGTAAACTTTGCCATTGAGACCTTACAGGGAATATACCCCACCATTCCAGTCCCCCTAGACCACAAAGACCCCTATACACTGCTCATTGCAGTATTATTGTCTGCACAAAGTACCGATGTTAGGGTCAATCAGATTACCCCTAAACTTTTTGCCAAGGCCAACAATCCATATGACATGGTAAAAATGACGGCTGAAGAAATACGGGAAATTATTAAACCGGTTGGACTATCACCAATGAAATCGAAAGGGATTTACGGACTTTCTAAAATTTTGATTGAAAAATATGGCGGACAAGTTCCACAAGAAATGGAACTTTTGGAACAATTGCCGGCCGTGGGCCATAAAACCGCCAGTGTGGTTGTCTCCCAAGCCTTTGGTATACCGGCCTTTCCAGTGGACACCCACATACATAGACTAATGTACCGATGGGGATTTTCCAATGGTAAAAATGTTGTGCAAACCGAAAGGGACGCAAAAAGATTATTCCCAAAAGAATTATGGAACGATCTTCATTTACAGATAATATGGTACGGGAGGGAATATTCCCCTGCAAGAGGATGGAATTTGCAAAAAGACATCATAACCAAAACAATAGGAAGAAAAAAAGTTTTGGACGCCTACTACAAAACAAAAAATCCCAACTAGGAGTTGGGATTTTTTAGTCTAGTTTAAATTATTTTCGAATTGAATATTACTATATTCAACTATTTGCAAAGATTTGGAATAGCCAATCAAAAACTTAATAGTATCCGGACTAGCTTTGGCAAGTTTACACTTGTATTGATTCTCAGAGTAAATTTTTTCCATAGGATTATAGTATTGTTATGTTTAGATAACGCTACTAAAATGGAAATATTGTCCGATTCGTCCTATGACCTATTAATTCGTTAAAACGATATTATGCTTTTCAATTATTTTTCTAAGGTTAATAAGTGCATATCTCATCCTTCCCAAGGCCGTATTGATACTAACCCCCGTGTTTTCCGAGATTTCCTTAAAGCTCATATCCCTATAAATACGCATTAAAAGCACCTCTTTTTGATCGTCCGGCAATTCCTCGATCAATAAACTAAGATCAGTATCTATCTGATCCTTGATAAGTTGTTTTTCTACGTTTAGTTTATCATCACCAATTACGGAAAAGATATTAAAATCATCATTCCCCTCAAACATTGGCATTCTTTTGTTTCTTCTAAAGTGATCAATTACCAAGTTATGGGCTATTCTCATAACCCAAGGCAAAAACTTGCCTTCCTCGCTATAATTTCCTTTTTTCAAGGTTTTGATTACTTTGATAAAGGTATCCTGAAAAATATCCTCTGAAACATCCCGGTCCAATACCTTGGAATAAATGAAGCTACTTATACGTTGGTTATGTCTGTTGATCAAAACCTCCAAAGCTTTTTCATTACCGTTAATGTAATCCTTTACTAATACTGAGTCATCTATTTGCAATTCCATACAAAATATTGTTTTTGGTTAAACTAGGGGGCCTCCCCTTTCGGTTCGGACTTTTTTTATTGCTTCTACTTTTTATGAAGACTATAAATCTTCATTATTAATTAGTAACAGGATAAAAGTATATAAATGGTAAGGTGTGCAAAAAACTATGTTGTAAAACCCCCGTTAATTGATGTCAAATGCCAATTTTCTTATTTTACGCATAATAATTGGCCAAAATTGAAGTTGAAACGGCCTTATGGAATTAAGGTAGGACTCTTTATTATCGTAATCCGCCAGAAATAAAGATTTACCTATATATTAACGATTATGGAAAATCCTTCACATCCAATTGTTATATGGCTACCAAAAGCAGCCTTGCCATACAATGGAGGGACAGGGGAATACAATCGCAAAAGAATAATTGGGAGTTTAACCTACAGCGTATTGCCTATTAAAAGGTAGTCCATGACTTAGGTGACCAATAACCTAATGTACTGTCAGGCACAAGCTACTGAAGAAATGGTGGGAGCCGCTAGTTTAAGCAATGCTCATCCAATTCATCATTACACTTATTACTTTTGATAATATAAAGTGATTTAGAGTAATTCAACAAAAAATCTATCTTGGACCTACGTGTAGACATTAATTTACAATTGTTCTTAGTAGTAACGTTGAATTTCCCCATAATAATATATTGTTATTGTCAAATAACGCAAGAGTTATGAAGAAATTAACCAAAAGCGGTTGTAAGGCTTATTAATTCGTTAAAATAATGTTGTTCTTTTCTACAATCTTTCTAAGATTGATAAGTGCATAGCGCATTCTGCCCAAAGCTGTGTTAATACTAACCCCTGTATTTTCAGATATTTCCTTAAAGCTCATATCCTTATATAGGCGCATTTCCAAAACTTCCATCTGATCTTTTGGCAATTCCTTGATAAGCAGGGTCAGATCCTGGTCTATCTGATCCTTAATAAGGCGCTTTTCAGCATTTAACTGATCATCGCTCATTATAGAGAAAATATTGAAATCATTGCTACCTTCAAATCTGGGCATTCTTTTGCTCTTCCTAAAATAATCTATTATTAGGTTATGGGAAATGCGCATTACCCAGGGCAGGAATTTTCCCTCCTCATTGTAATTACCCTTCTTTAGGGTTTTTATAACCTTTATAAAGGTATCTTGGAATATATCTTCTGTAATTTCCCGATCCTGAACTTTGGAATAAATAAAACTGCTGAGTCGCTGGTTGTGGCGGTCAATAAGTTTTGCCAGGGCTCTTTCATCCCCGTTCATGTAGTCTTTTACTAGTACTGAATCTTCTATTAATAGTTCCATACAAATTACTTTTTTGAGGCCAAAATGCCATACCTGTATTTATATTACAAGTGCATTTGAGCAAAATTTTAAAAAAGTAATTTTGTTACGTATAGGCTATTTAGGGTTTATTATGCATCAAATATAAAAAAAATTATACCGAATCAAACTACTTTCCGCCAAGGAATAATATTTAGTTTAGGTCAAGGGCCACTAGCGAATAAAACGCACATATCGTATCTTTGCCAACTTAAATACGAGCATGACCACTATAACAGACGTTAATCCCAAGCATAATATTATAATTAAAGGAGCAAAGCTCCATAATTTAAAAAATATAGACGTTGTAATACCACGGAATAAACTGGTGGTCATCACAGGATTGTCCGGTTCGGGAAAATCCAGTTTGGCCTTTGACACCCTTTATGCCGAGGGACAAAGAAGGTACGTTGAAAGTCTTTCCTCCTATGCTAGGCAGTTTTTAGGAAAATTGGACAAACCCAAAGTGGATTATATTAAAGGTATAGCCCCGGCCATAGCCATTGAACAAAAAGTTAATTCCACCAATCCCAGATCTACCGTAGGAACCACTACCGAAATCTATGACTATTTAAAATTGATGTTCGCTCGTATTGGCCGTACTTTTTCCCCAATTTCGGGCAATGAGGTTAGAAAGCACACCGTTTCCGATGTGGTTGAACATATCAAGACCTATGAGGAAGGTACAAAATTACTTTTGCTGGCCCCTATTAAAATTAGTGCCGATAGGGACCCCTATAAATCGTTACAGTTGTTTTCCAAACAGGGATTTGCCAGAATACTGTACAATGGGGAGGTTACCAGGATAGATGAAGATCTAAAGGATGTAGGTCGCGAATTTGATCTTGTGGTAGACCGAATCATTTATAAAAACGAGGAGGATTTTTTCAATAGATTGGGCAATGCCATTGATACTGCCTTTTTTGAAGGAAAGGGCGAATGTATTGTTCAGGAACTGGCTACTGGCCAAACTACCCGTTTCAGCAACAAGTTCGAACTGGACGGAATGCAATTTCTTGAACCCAATGTACACTTGTTCAGTTTCAACAATCCTTATGGAGCTTGTCCTAAATGTGAGGGTTATGGGGATGTAATAGGCATAGATGAGGATTTGGTAATTCCCAACACTTCGCTCTCGATTTTTGAAAATGCCATTTTTCCATGGCGCGGTGAAAGTATGGGATGGTACAGGGATGAATTGGTGAATGTGGCCTATAAATTCGATTTCCCCATCCACAAACCCTGGTATCAACTATCCGACCAGCAAAAGCAACTCGTTTGGGAAGGGAACAGTTACTTTACAGGTATCCATAAATTCTTTGAAGGCCTGGAAGAAAAGAGCTATAAAATACAGAACCGGGTAATGCTATCCCGATATCGCGGCAAGACCAAATGCAGCACCTGCAAAGGAAGACGTTTACGGAAGGAAACCGACTATGTAAAAATATCGGGGAAATCCATTTCCGATCTAGTGGAACTGCCCATAGAAGATCTTATTGGCTTCTTTAAGGAGATAGAACTCAGTTTTAACGAAGAGAAAATTGCCAATAGATTACTTAGGGAAATAGAGAGCAGATTGGGGTTTCTATACAATGTTGGACTTAGCTATTTAACATTGAACAGAAAATCCAATTCCTTGTCGGGTGGGGAAAGTCAACGCATAAATTTGGCAACCTCCCTGGGAAGCAGTTTGGTGGGCTCCATGTATATTCTGGACGAACCCAGTATTGGCCTTCATCCAAAGGATACCGAGAACCTAATAACAGTTCTAAAATCGTTACGCGACCTGGGCAATACCGTAATTGTAGTGGAACATGATGAGGACATTATGAAGGCGGCAGACCAAGTAATCGATATTGGCCCTGAAGCCGGGACGCATGGTGGAGAGGTGGTTGCCCATGGAACCCTGAACGAAGTTCTCAAATCCAGCTCCCTTACGGCGGCTTACCTAAATGGTACTATGGAAATTGCCGTACCCAAATCAAGAAGGCCTTACAAAAATTTCATAGAAATAAAAGGAGCACGGGAGAACAACCTTAAAAATATTGATGTTATCTTTCCCTTAAACGTTTTAACAGTAATTACAGGTGTATCGGGCAGTGGTAAGAGTACTTTGGTAAAAAAACTCCTATATCCTATAATTCTAAAGGAACTTGGTGGCTACGGAGAGAAAGCAGGGCAGTACAGTTCCATGGAAGGAAAATTTCAATCCCTAAAACACGTGGAATACGTAGACCAAAACCCAATTGGTCGGTCCTCCAGATCCAACCCCGTAACCTACATCAAGGCCTATGACGATATCCGTAATCTTTTTGCCAACCAAAAATTAAGCAAATTAAGAGGGTATCAGCCAAAGCATTTTTCATTTAATGTTGATGGTGGTAGGTGCGAAAAATGCAAAGGAGAAGGTGAGATTACGGTGGAAATGCAGTTTATGGCCGATGTGCATTTGGAATGCGAAACCTGCCACGGAAAAAGGTTTAAAAAAGAGGTATTGGAAGTGAAATTCGAAGATGCCAATATAGATGATGTTCTTAATATGACCATTGATGATGCCATAGGTTTCTTTGACCAAAACAATCAATCCAAAATCGTAACCAAACTAAAGCCACTTCAAGATGTAGGGTTAGGCTATGTAACCTTGGGACAGTCCTCCTCTACCCTTTCGGGAGGTGAAGCACAGCGTATCAAGCTAGCTTCATTTTTAGTAAAGGGGAGCACCAAGGACAAAGCCCTATTTATTTTTGACGAACCTACTACAGGCCTCCATTTCCACGATATTAAAAAATTGCTCAAATCGTTTGATGCATTAATTGACAAAGGACATTCCATAATTGTCATTGAGCACAATATAGACCTTATTAAATGTGCCGATTACATCATAGACCTAGGCCCGGACGGCGGAAATAAGGGGGGGCAACTATTGGTGCAGGGAACCCCGGAAATTGTTGCAAAGAACAAAACTTCCTACACGGCCAAGTATTTAAAGGAAAAATTACCCCATTAGTTAGGGGGAATAATTACGACAGTATCCTATGATTTTAATTTTGATAGGTTTCTATCCCATAAAATAAGCCGACCAGGCCCTGCCCTATCTTACCATATACTGTTCGCTAATTGCCTGTTTACTATGTCCTTTACCAAAAACCGGCCACCCTGCGCTGCCCACTGTTTACTGATCACTGATCACTGATCCCTGCCCATAGCTACAACCCACCCAATACTCAGTTCTTGTTACCATTGCCCCCTTAGCCACTGTTTACGGAACTACATCATAGCTGTTTATAAATGATAAACACATGATAATCAATTGTTTAAAATATTTGTTGATTTTTTGGCATGCTGTTTGGTATATATAAATTGAATGTAAATAGTTGCATTCAAAATTAAAACCTTATATCATGAGAAATTTAATACTCCTTTTTACAGCGCTTATATTGGGTACTACTGGTTCCAAGGCAGCTTCAATGGAAGATAAGGTTGCCACAAGCAATACTTATAGAAACAATAACTCATTTATATTCGTTGAAAATGGCATCACATTTTCGGTATACCCAGATGGGGAGTTCGATTTCTATATTGACAATAGAGATGGCGTGAATGCCAACGTAAATTTTGGCCATACCAATATTACTTTTAATTCGGGTTACGATTACAACCCATATGTACAGTATGACGATTACGGTGCGGTTATTCAAGTGGAAAATGTCCCCATCTACTACGATTACTATGGTAGGGTAACCCAAATTGGGGATGTGGACATCAACTACAATAGTGGTAGGGTATCCAGAGTTGGTGGTCTGTACGTATACTATAACAACCGTGGACTTTACAGCCATCACAGGGGTTACGTTAATATTTACAACAGACATTATGTGTATAGCCCTTTCCATAGTTATTTCGTAAGACCCGCCATAGGTTTTGGTTTAGTATTTGGTAGCCCTTATAGAAGATATTACAAACCCGTTAGGTATACCTATTACAGACCATACCACCACAACTATAGAAAAGCTTATGCCAAAGTTGGGCACCATTACAAGTACAACAAAGGACATCATGCCAAGAGAAGTACTATTTACAGAAACGACAAAAGAGTGGCTGTTAGAAACAATGGGTATAGAAATAGCAACAACCTACGGTCCAACAGATCGGTTGCAAGTAGAAGTAATGGGGTAAGAAAGAACAATACTGTTTCCAGAGGTACTACTTCCAGAAATAACAACACTATTTCAAGGACTACCACCCAACGCAGCAGCACCAATGGCAATAGAACTATCAAAAGAAGTACCACGGTAAGTAGCAATTCTCCTAGTGCCAAAAATAATAAATCGGTTTCCAGGAGCTCCTCGATTCGCCCAAACAATAAGGGCAATGTTCAAAGAACAGTAAGTAGAACAACAACCACTAGGAGTACTAACGGAAGAGGGAGTTCTGTTACCAAGAGCAAGGCGGTCGTATCCAGACCTTCCGGGAATACCAGAACAGTGGTAAAAAAGGTAGCTAACAGTAGCCCTAGAAATACTTCGGTTAGAAGCAGTTCTACCAGTAGAAGTAACAGGAGTTCCACTGTAAGAAATACCACCACAAAACGACCAAATGTGCAGTCGAAAAGTACTGCAAAAAGGTCGGTAGCCAGATCATCCGGTGGTAGTGCAAGAAAAATTTCAACGGCTTCCACAAGAGGAAGAAGTTCCAGAAGTAATTAAAAATAGTTTTTAGGTTGGTTAGTTGTTTAGCCCCGCAGTGAATTCGTTCCTGCGGGGTTTTACTTTCCAGGAAAGATTGGTATGCCACAGCTGGATACCCCAAATATTAAAAGTAGTCGTCTTTTAAGAAATGTAAGGTCTATCCCGGATGTATTAACTCTGATCTATTTTTTAATCCCCAACTTTTGCAGATAAAAGGAGATGGCCCCAAATACGTCTTCGGAAATTCTGAAGCGATACAACAGGTAAAGATAACAAACGAGTATTGCCATACTCTTTAGTACTATGTTCACTACCGGGTGAAAAGTAAATGTTACAAAATAAAAAATAATCGATATTGTAAACAGCAACAATACTACCTTAAAGGTCTCTTTAGTGAAGGGCTGAATGTCAAATTTCCATTTAACAAAACCCAATTTTATAGTATTATAGATAAAGAAAGCCATAAAACTGGCAATGGCCGCACCATCCAAGCCATATTTTGGAATCAGCCAAAGATTTAATAAAATGGTCAGTATGGCCAAAGCAACCCCCATTAGGAGCAATGCCCTATAAAAGTCCGAATTGTACATGATAGCATTGTTATTTCCCAAAAGGGCATCATATACTCTCGCAAATCCAATTATAAAAACAATTACATACCCCCCGCGATAGGATTCGGGCAACAAATTGTACAGATCATTTAAATTGAGCACAATCAAAATAAATATGAGTCCAGACACTATAAACAAGGTAAGCGAGCTCTTTTGATATAATGTTTTAAGAGCCTTGATATCCTTTTTATGAAGTATATCCGCAGTTAAAGGGTAGGTGATGTTGTGCATAGACCTTGACGGAACGGCAATGACGGTCGCAATATACCCGGCAACACTGTAATAGGCCACATTTTTAATCTCTATAAACTGATTGATCATTACTTTGTCTACCTCCAATAATACAATGGCGGCCGATCCACCCAAAATAATCAGGGTGGCATAACCAATAATTTCACGGCTGTTGGCAGGAAAACCAAAATCCAGTTTCAATGGAAGCGTTCTTAAGGCATAGGCCTGCATTATAATGGTTCTAAGGATATACATTCCAACCATCGCATTGAGAAAGGTAAGCACGGAAATCTGGTCCCAATAGACCAACAAAAGCAGAAACGTTACTACTATTCTGCTGAATACCTCTTTCATGAAATTCCCAAAAACCGATTTCATTTGAACCTTGGCCCAGGCATAAAACACCTCAAAATAGGCCATTGCCACACCAATAATGAAAATGTGCCATACATACCCTTTTACTATTGGGTTCTCCTTGGACAAAAAATCACCAATGGCCTCATTGGCCAAATATGAAATGGCCCCAATAGGAACAATAAGTATTAGAGGCAAGAAAACCATTAGGGTCAAAAAACTATTCTTAGTATTAAGTTCCTGGAAACCAGAATAGTATTTAACCATAGCATTTGGAATCCCAAATGCCAATAGGGGCATTAAAACAGAAGAGGCGGACAGTATTACATTGACCAAGCCAAAATATTCGTCCGATAAAAACCGTGTATAAAGAAAAAGAAGGTTCAATGCCCCTATGGCAAAGCCACCATAGGTAATCAAAGTATTGTTCAATGATTGTTTTAAGACTATTCCCATGCCAAATACCTTGATAACTCTGCCGTTAATTCCTTTCTGTGATATTGTTCTACCGCTGCCCTAGGTAAATTCAATTGTTCCTTTTTATATTCTTGAAACCATTGTAACAGCGTACTTTTCAATTCACTTAATTGATCATATGTATAAGTCCGCCCAGTATTGGATCGTGCTATAAGATCCCCAACCTCCCAGTGGGCAGGTCCCACACCCAAGATAGGCCTTTTTGACGCCATATACTCAAATACCTTTCCTGGAATAATCCCCTGGGTCTCTTCGGAATCAATTTCTATCAACAGCAGTACTTGGGACTTGCCCTGATATTTCAATGCTTCGTCATGCGAAATATAGCCCAATAATTTGGTATAGGATTGGAGGCCGTAAAAATAGATGCTTTCCAAAACATCCGAACTGATAACGCCGGCCAATTGCAATTTGAAACATTTTTTAAAATCGGGGTATTCCTGAATTAATTCTGATAAAGCTTTCCAAAGATTCGAGGGGTTCCTCCCTGTAAGCAGTGACCCTATATGGGAAATGGTAAAATCGACATCCAAAGCCACGGAACCGCCCAGGGTTGTATCATACCCATTGGTGATAACAGTAATAGGTTGTTGGGTTATATTGGAAAACTCCCGTCTTGTTGTATTACTGGTCACAATTATTTTATCTGCCTTATTAAGCACTAAGTGCTCCAGCTGTTTATGCTTCGCCCGTGAAGCCTTGGTCAGTTTCATTTTTTTATGATAGCCTATCGAAGTCCACGGATCCCTAAAATCGGCTATCCATCTAATGTCGGTACTCTTTTTTAGTTCAAGGCCAATAAGATGCAGGCTATGTGGGGGGCCGGTAGTAATAACGGTTGCAATATTTTCTTTTTCAAGGACTTCCACCAAAAAACGAACTGATGGTTTTATCCAAAATTTTCTGGCATCAGGAATAAATAGATTTCCCCGTATCCATAACAACACTTTTTCTATAACCGATTGATTTTTGGAATTGATTATTCCGGCGCTGATCTTCTTGGTCTTTTTTTTGGAAAACAGCTTGGCAAAACCATAGGGTTCAAAAATAGGGCTCTTATATACTTTTATCCCTGCTGGTATTTCTTCCACCAAAGATGCATCCATTATGGGATAATTGGGATTTTCCGGAATGTAGACAATGGGTTCTATTTCATAATCCCTTAGGTATTTCACAAATTTCAACCATCGCTGTACTCCAGGCCCCCCTGCCGGAGGCCAATAATATGTGATGATGAGCACCTTCTGCATTAAGCCAATGGTTTTTTCCTAGAGGCCCAAAAAGCATGACCAATTCCAAAAAGGAAGACTATGATCAGGATAATGGAACTTGCCATGGTAATGTTACCACCAACCTTAATAAGGCTGGGTTCAAACTTAAACTCAATTTTATGTGTACCGGCAGGGATTTCAAGTGCCCTTAGCACATAATTCACTTCAAAATGCTCTTTCAATGTACCATCTATATAGGCATTCCAACCATGAGGATAGTACATTTCGGAAAACACGGCAATTCCGGGATAGGCATTTTTGGAACTGTAAGTTAAATGATTGGGCTTATATTGGATAAGTTCTATGGTAGATAAAGAATCTGTCTTGTAGTTAAGGTCATTCAAATCAGTAAATTTCGATTTATCAAAAACTGCCTTATGCTTCACATCCAAGGTATTCAATGCCATTATTTCATCATTGGCATTATAAACTGGCACCAATTCGTCAATAAACCATGCATTGCCATTGGCATCGGGATTTAAGGCTGGATAATTTCTACCCTCCTCATCTTGCTGCACCACATATTTCACATTGAGCATGCTCAACACCCGAACATTGTTCTTGGAAATATGAAAGTCGAACAGTTCCTGAATTCCTGCCGGTTTGGCAGCGTGGTAACCCCAAATGGACTGGTGAAAATAGGCTGTACGGCCTCCTCCACCGATTTCGGAAGGGTCGTACACCCTAAAAATAGAGGTATCCTTGGCAATCTGCTTGTCCATTTCAGTTTCCTGAAAAGGTTCCAGCATTCTGCGCTGTGCTACAAAATCGTCTTCATTGACATAGCGCTTTGCAACCCCTACCAAATCGAACAATACAAGCCCCCCCAATAGAAGAATGACCAAATTTTGCTTTAACTTATTTTTCAAATAAAACCAAATCACCAAGGCAGCCAAGGCTACATAGATCAACGACCTAAAAATATCGGCGTTATAAACGGCCTTGCGGTCCGCTATTATCAAGGAAACAATGTCGTCCCCATAATACTGTCGATAGGTTTCATCACTCTGTCCGGTAAAACTGAACATTCCCTTCAGCAGGAAAAGAAGCACTCCGATTCCCAAGCTAATGAAAAGTGTTAACTTTAAGTCTTTTAGTTTCTTAGGGGTACCCTCTTTGGGGTCAAAAAGTTGTGCCAGGGCAAGGATGGCCAAAACGGGAACGCAAAGTTCCAGGATAACCTGAATGGATGACACCGCCCTAAATTTATTGTACAACGGAAAATAATCGATCATTACATCTGTAAGCAGACCAAAATTTTTGCCCCATGACAACAGTAAGGCCATAATAGTACCCCCCAAAAGCCACCATTTTACCTTACCTTTTACCAAAAATAGCCCTAGAACAAAGAGAAAGAACACCACGGCCCCAATATAGGCAGGAGCGGCAACAATAGGCTGGTCTCCCCAATACAATGGCAAAGCACTGGTGAAGTCCAATGCCTTGGTCCTGGAAATTCCATTCTCGGTCAAAAAGGCATAGGTTTTGGAATCGGCTCCCAGGTCCTCTCCACCAGACCCTCCGAACAGTCTTGGAACAAACAAATTCAGGGATTCCACGATACCATAACTAAATTGCGTAATGTATTCCCTATCCAGACCGGAACCGCTTTCTTTGGGCTCTCCATCGGGAGTTATGGTAAGGTCCGATTTTCCTCTGGTACTCCAATCGGCATATTCCTTCGTAGCCATTAGACTTGTAGCATTGGCCGCTATTCCCAGCAACACGGCCAAGACGAGGATTCCGACCGAGATACCAAAATGTTTCAATTTCTTTTTCTTAATGGCATCCACTAGATACACCCCTCCAAGAATAAGCACCAACAACATAAAGTAATAGGTCATCTGGTAATGGTTGGCCCCTACTTCCAGTGCCATGGCAATGGCCGTAAGAAGGAAGCCCCAAAGATATTTCTTCCTAAAGACCAAGATAATCCCCCCCAAGAGCATGGGCATATATCCAATGGCATGTGCCTTGGCATTGTGCCCTACCCCCAAAATAATGATCAAATAGGTAGAGAAACCAAAGGCCAGTGCCCCCAATACCGCCAATTTATAATCTACCTTGAGGCAGCATAGCAAAATATAGAAACCGATAAGATATATAAAAAGATAATCCGCAGGCCTAGGTAAAAACCGGATAACCCGATCCAGCTTCTTTACATAATCGTGAGGATAATAAGCCCCCAACTGATAAGTGGGCATTCCGCCGAAGGCGCTATTGGTCCAATAAGGCTCTTCCCCCGTTTTCTTTCGAAAATCATTTTGCTCCTTGGCCATTCCCGTAAACTGTACTATATCGGATTGCTCAATTACCTTACCCTGAAGAACGGGATAGAAATATGCCAGGGCTACAATTACAAAAAATACGGTTACAAAAAAATGGATAAAAAAGGCTCTTAGACCGTTTCTCATGGTTGGTTATGGTAAAAGGTTATTCAATTTCCTCAAAATCTATATATTCTCCAACATTTTTTGAGCTATTCTTTTTGTTGGCCGTTTTCCGATCAATGATCACGTCACCAATTTGCTCTTCGTCTTTGGTTTGCTGCCCGGCAAAACCTTCAAATTTTTCCTTAAAATGTTCCTCGGTCTTCCTTGCTGCGTATCTGAACAATTTGGGAGCAAACCATTTGGCTAGTATTTTAAGCAAATAGTATACTAAGAGTACAATTAGTATCGTTTTTAAAAAACCCATAATTAGTTGACAAATTTTATATCAAAAGTACAATTCTAACGTTGTATTAATAGTGCAAAAGTCTTAAAATAATAATAAAATAGTACCTATGGACTATAATGTTTCCAAGAAACGTCTAATGAAAATACTAATATTTGGAATATTCACCATTCCATTCGTTGCATTTTCACAATACACCGATGTCATCAATTCTAACCGACCAGGTTTGTCCGTAAGTGCATATGCCATAGGTACCAACGTTTTACAGGCCGAATTTGGCGTTGCTTACGAACAACAGGACCATTCCAAATTAGAGACCGAATCCAATATTTTTGGAGCCGATCTTTCTTTGCGTTATGGCCTACTTTTCGAAACCTTGGAACTGAATTATGAAGGCACCTTCGACAATCAAAATAAAACCTACACCAACACAGGAGTAGAAATTAAGAACACCGATTTTTCAAGAAACAGAATCGGTTTAAAATATTTAATTTACGATCCTTTCAAGAATCCGGAAAATAACAAGCCCAATCTGTACAGCTGGAAGGCCAACTATGGGTTTAAACTTAAAAACCTTATCCCGGCCATATCGGTCTATGCAGGTGCCAATTTTGTTTTGGGCGACAATCCTTTTTACAGAGGTGAGCCAACAGTTTCCCCTAGGGTAATGGTAGCAACACAGAGTAGGCTCACGCCAAGGTTTGTACTTATTTCCAATATTGCCTATGACAGATTGGGAACGGATTTTCCGGAATGGAACTATACGGTTTCCCTATCCCATGCTTTTAGGGATCCCAAATGGAGTGTCTTTGTAGAAAACCAGGGCATAAAAAGTGATCGCTACTCGGACGTACTATTAAGAGGTGGTGTAGCCCATTTGTTAGGTGAGAATATGCAAGTGGACATGAACCTAGGGGCAAGTTTTAAAAATACGCCCAGTAGGATCTTTGCCACCATGGGGTTCTCCTATAGGATAGATATGCACAGGGACAAGGTGAAGGCCATAGAGGATCAAAAGGCTGGGGAAAATGGTGGTCCCATTAGCAAGAACGCCATGAAGAAAAAGAAAAAAAGCAAAAACAAAGGCCGTGGCGCTGAAGATATAGATTTGGGGCCTTCCAAAAAACAACTGCGAAAACTAAAGAAAAAGGAAAAGAATAGGGACGATTCTGAAATTGATTTCTAACAAAATAACTTTTGTACTTTTTCCTATAGATTAATATTGCTAATATTGAACCATACAAGAAATACGGTATGGTTACTCTAAAAGAAGCAAAAACAAAATCGGAACTCAAAGAGTTCGTACAATTTCCATTTTCACTTTATAAGGATTCCCCTTATTGGGTCCCCCCTATTATCAAAGATGAACTGGCATCTTTTGACAAAAGCAAAAATCCTGTTTTTAAGGATGCCGATGCCTGGTTTTATCTGGCCTATAAGAACGATAAAATTGTAGGCAGGGTCGTAGCCATTATCAATAGATTGGAAGTAAACCAACAACAGCTAAAAAAAATGCGTTTTGGTTGGTTCGATTTTGTGGATGACTATGAAGTTACCGAGGCGCTGTTCAATAAGGTGGCAGAAATAGGAAAGGCCCATAAAATGACCTATATGGAAGGGCCTGTAGGGTTTTCCAATCTGGACAAAGTGGGGGTGTTGACCGAAGGTTTTGATGAGATAGGCACCATAATTACCTGGTACAACCATCCGTACTATGTAAACCATTTTGAACGCTTTGGGTTCGTTAAGGAAAAGGAATACATGGAAAACAAATTCCCTTTTAGCAATGCGGAGCCCAAATTTTTTAAAAAGGCGAACGAACTGGTCCGAAAACGATATGGCGTAAAAGAATTAAACTTTACCAGAACCAAGGATGTAATGCCCTGGGCAGATAAGATGTTCGATCTTTTTAACGAAACCTATTCCTCACTATCTTCCTTTGTGCGCATTACCGATATCCAAAAAGAATACTTTAAGAAAAAATATATCAGTTTTATAAATCCCGAATATATCAAATTCATATTGGATAAAGATGATAAATTAATAGCGTTCGGGATTGTAATGCCATCCTTTTCCAAGGCCCTTCAGAAAGCCAAGGGAAAGTTGTTTCCCTTTGGCATTTTCCATTTGCTAAATGCGAAAAAAAACAGCAAAGAAGTTATATTTTATTTGATCGGGGTACTCCCTGAATACCAGAATAAAGGAGTTACTGCCGTTATGTTCAATGAATATTACAAGACCTTTAAGGCCAAGGGCATTGAAAAATGTGTTAGGACACCGGAATTGGAAGAAAATGTCGCCATTCGCCAGTTATGGAAACATTTCGACCCAAAAATATACAAGAGGAGAAGAACCTACAAAAAAGAGTTGTAAGTTGGGATCAATCCTAAAAGTTGTGTGTGAATTACAAAAACATTTAATTTACTATCTAAAGTTTGTGTCCTGTTCATTTTTTGCATCGCCCAAATGCGTAGCATTCATGAATACCATTAAAAATCAATAGACCAGCCC
This sequence comes from Arenibacter flavimaris, assembly GCF_030291335.1. Taxonomy (NCBI): domain Bacteria; kingdom Pseudomonadati; phylum Bacteroidota; class Flavobacteriia; order Flavobacteriales; family Flavobacteriaceae; genus Arenibacter; species Arenibacter flavimaris. The sequence goes on along the minus strand of NZ_JASWIM010000016.1, from coordinate 585 downwards.
ATGAATAAAAAACGACCAGGGCCGAATAACCAAGGTGCGGGGTACCTTGGTTAGGAGGAGCCAGCTGTAGCCTAGGCAGGCTGATTTTAAATTTCTTTAAATCTACGCACTTTCCACGGCCCGGCGTCCAGGCCGCTTTCACTTGGGTGAAATGCTCTATGGACACCTTCCACCTTCCAATGTGAAAACCACTTGATTTAATACGAAATCGAAGATTCACGAAAACCTATAAAAAACAATAATAACCACTTAAGTAAATTGAAAATAGGCCGGTTCTTTATTATGTCCACTCTAACATAGTGTCGATAAATCATTACCCATTGAGGGCCCAGTTCAGAGGAGTCAAAAACACGGAATTCTTCCTAATTAGGCTACCAACAATATTTGTATAAACACAACAATTGGTCAAGACCCGTAAGTTGTCCTCAAGGGCCAAGTTTAAAACCATTACAATGCAAAACAAAAAAGAGGCTGTCTAAAAAGGCAGTCTCTTTTTTTTGTTTATGATTTTAAAAAAAGTATCGATTTTCTTATCTTAATGGTATGAAAAGCAATGTCGTTTGGAAGACCAATAATCAGACGCAA
>NZ_JASWIM010000015.1:0-129803 GCF_030291335.1 Arenibacter flavimaris | reverse complement strand
GCATACCTCCTGTCCAAAAATCATGATCGGGCATAAAAAAATGACCCTAAATAAAATCTAAGGGCAGTTAATATTCTATGTGTTCTACAAAATTAAGCTAACTCCTGAAAGTGCCTAAAAAAAGCTGCTGAAACATTCCTCCCAAAAAAGTTCCGATAATAATACCGGTTACCACATCCAACGGAAAATGTACCCCTATATATATCCTACTATAAGCGACCACCGAAGCCCACAGGAATAGAAAAAGTCCTATATATTTATACTTTGTCCGCAATAAGGCGGTAAAGAATGTAGCTACGGCAAAAGAATTGGCGGCATGGGCAGAGAAATAACCGAATTTTCCGCCACAGGAGCTTTTCACCAACCGCATTACTGCCTGTAATTCATGGTCATGGCAAGGCCTCAAACGTTGCACCCCGTACTTGAAAAAATTGGCCAGTTGGTCCGTTACCAATATGAGCAACGCAATAGCCACTAGGGTCATTAATAGCCGTTTTAAACCAAATACCTTATAGGTGAAAAATGCCAACAATGCATATAGCGGAACCGAACTCCATTTATTGGTCATAAAAAGCCAAAAACCGTCCCACTGGGCCGTACCTAAGTTATTTAGAAAAAGGAAGAGCTCCTTATCGTATTGTACCAATTGGTCTATCATTACTTACTCTTCGTATCGAGAAATTTCCCTATCATAGAAAACCGTAGCCTGTTCAATTAAATTTTCCGCTTCCGCTTCCAATTCCTTTTCATCTTCCTGGGTAAAATCTTCCAACCACTCTACCTCATCATTCTCCAGATTAATTATAAATCTTGGGTATTCGGTATGTATCACGAAAATCGCTGTTGGATAATCCGTATTATCACCTAATAAAAATTTTGGAAATTCCATACTATAACTTTTTATTTAATGATCGATATCCCTAGAACAATTCCATCCTAGTAGATAACGACTGGCCTTAATATCAATCAATCTCTTGTAACGCCCTTTGGGCAATAAGTTTCTTGGTCAAATAATTAAACCGAATATACAACATTATTGCAGAGGCCGTAAGTCCGGACAACAGGCCTATCCATATCCCGGTACTCTGCAGTGGCGTATATAGACCCAGGTAAAAACTAATTGGAAAACCTATTATCCAATAGGCCACAAAGGTAATTAAAGTGGGTATCCTAACATCCTGAAGCCCCCTTAACGCTCCCAATACCACCACCTGTAAACCATCCGAAATTTGGAATACGGCCGCAACCAAAATTAGTTCGGCTGCAATCTTGATAACTTCCATGTTATCCACCATATTGGAAGCATCACCCAAATCCAGATATATTGTTGGCAGAAAATCGTTTAAGGCAACAAAGGATACGGCAAAAACAACTTCCAATATTAAGGTGAGCAAAAAAATGGATAATGAAATGCGTCTCAATTCCTTAAAATCCATCAATCCCTTTTGATTTCCCACACGGATCATTGCAGCAACGCCAAGCCCCATCCCTACCATAAAGGTCATACTGCTCAGATTTAACGCTATCTGGTTGGCCGCTTGGGAATTCTTGCCCAAAACACCACTTATCCACACTGCTGCCGTAAAAATGGCTACCTCAAAAAACATTTGTAGGGCCGAGGGAAATCCGAGGTCAATGATTTTCTTCATGACCTTTTTCTCGATAATTCCAAAGTTAAACCCCGTAACATAATCGCGAAATTTCTTTTTGTTCTTGAGTAGTACCCAAAGAAAAATTACCATAATGATTCTGGAAATCAACGTACCCCATGCCGCACCTACAATTCCCATTTTAGGGAAGCCCCAGGAACCAAAAATTAGAAGATAGTTCAAAAGGATATTTACAAAGTTGGCAATTACCGTTGCATACATGGGATATTTGGTTTGGGACAACCCCTCGGAGAACTGCTTAAAAGCCTGGAATATAATTAACGGAACCAAGGAAAACGCCACCAAATCCAAATATGGCATGGCCAATTCCACCACTTCTGGAGGTTGCTTCATTAAATACATAAGCGGCTTGGCCAATAGGATAATCCCAAAAAGGGATATCCCCATTACTGTGCACAATAATAGCCCGTGCTTAAGAGCGCTTTTTCCTGCCCCAACATTGCCGGCCCCATCGGCTTCTGCTACCAAAGGCGTAATGGCCGTAGAAAACCCAATACCAAGGGACATGGCTATAAAAACAAAACTGTTGCCCAAGGAAACCGCGGCCAGTTCAGCAGTACCCAATTGGCCCACCATAATATTATCGGCAAACTGCACAAAGGAATGCCCCAACATTCCCAGAATAACTGGAAATGACAGGGATAAATTATATCGAAACTCCTTGGTATATTTCTGCAACAAAACGCTTTAATTTGAAGGGGCAAATATAAGGGTTAGCATTGGTTTTAGAACAATGGATTTATTCCATGTTCGGCATTAATTTCATGATCTCCCATAAATGGATGCAAAAAACCTATATCCATCTCCACCCGACGATCTGTTATATATTTCCGGGTTCTATTCCAAATATGTTGGTTTTATCACAGCAGCGCATGAATAGTATTTTAAAATGCAAAAAAAATACGCTATATTTAAGACTATCATGCAAGATGGAGATCAAAGAGCCTTTAATAAGGTATTTGATACGTCAATTGAAGAATAATCACCAACCAACACACTCTATTATTACGTCAACCTTTATATCGTTGTAAAAATCCCTTATATGGATAGAATTGAAAAATCTACAAAAAAAAACTATCTGATTTATACTGCCAGTATTACCCTTATAGTTTCTATTGCTGTTATAATATTTACCGAAAACCTAAATATTGCGAAATCGGATTTGCATTCCATAAATATAGCTGGCCGACAAAGAGTATTATATCAAAAAATAACAAAAGGTCTAATGGATTTTAGTGAAATCAAAGAGGCCAAATTGGCACAGGATAAGCTAATAACCTTGTCTGGCCACCTTAGCGAATGGGAGACCAATCATGCATATCTACTAAATGCCAATAAATCAATAGGAGATTCGAGAATAGATTCCTTGTTCGCACTTATTGAACCCTATTACCAAAAGACAGTGATGTCTGTCAACAAAATACTTGACCAAACAGATCATGTAAATAATAGTCCATCGTTAAACATTGACGCCACTGTGGACAATCGGAATCGATATTTGGATTTTATAGATCCGATCGTTAAAGAATATGAACACAATTCCAATGCCCATTTCTCCTCCTTAAAATTTCTGCTCTATGCCCTTGCATCTGGTATAATCCTTTTCATTATATCCCTATTTTACTTTGTTATAGTACCCACAACCATCAGATTAAAAGAAAAATCACAAGCGCTGCTCACCACGAAAAACACCCTTGAGGATTCCTATAAAGAATCACACAGAAAAATGTTGGAAATAACTGCCCTAAAAGCTGATGTGGAGACCGAAGCGGAATACAAAAAAATTTTCATTGAAGAAGCCCCCAACGCCATTGCCATGTTCGATAACAACATGGGATTCCTAGCCGCCTCTAGACAATGGCGAATGGACTACAACCTTTTGGACAACAAAATTATTGGAAAATCCCTTTATGAAATATTTCCTTCCATAGATGAAAGATGGAGGAAAATTCACCTCGAATGCCTCGCCGGGGCTATTCACAATGAAGATGAGACCAAGTATACTTGGCCAGATGGAAGAGTGCAATGGCTTACTTGGGATATAAGGCCTTGGTACACTTCGAAAAAGGAAATAGGGGGAATATTAATTTATACCACAGACATTACCACTATAAAGGAAAAAGAAAAAGAAAAACTAAGGATAGAGCAAATCTTGGACAAAGCCAACCAAGTAGCAAGAATTGGTACCTGGGAAGTAAATATGATCAGTGGCAAAATCCACTGGAGTAAGGTAACATGTGAAATTCATGAGGTACCGCATGACTATGTACCTAAACTTGATACGGCCATAAACTTCTTTAAAGAAGGTGTAAGTAGGGAAAAAATTCAAAATGCAGTAAAAAATGCCATTGAAAAAGGCATCCCTTATGATGTGGAAGTAGAGTTGATTACCGCTAAAGGGAAAAGCCGTTGGGCACGTGCCATAGGACAGCCAGAAATGGTAAACGGCCAATGTGAAAGACTTTATGGGGTTTTCCATAACATCAATGAAATTAAAGTTTCGGAAAATGCCCTAAATAAAGCCAATGAAGAACTTACTGCCATTTTTAATGTGAGCCCCATTTCCATTATCGGAACCGACTTGAACGGTTTAATTACCCATTTTAATAAAGGAGCCGAAAATTTATTGCAATATTCAGCTTCCGAAATGATCGGAAAAAAGACTCCGGAAATTATACATCTGAAGGAGGAAGTAATAAGACATGGCAAGGTTTTATCCCGCTTATTCGGTAAAAATATTAGCGGATTCGATGTTTTTGTTGAACATGCAAGGAGAAATCATTTTGAAACCATGGAATGGACCTATGTACGTAAAGACGGTTCACAATTTCCTGTGCAATTAATAACAACTGCCATTAGGGACAAAAATGGAAAAATCAAGGGATTTTTAGGAGTGGCCACGGATATTACAGAACAGGTCAACAATCGAAAAAAATTAATAGAAACAAAAGAAAGTCTTGAAGTACTAACCAATAAACTTACCAATCAAAACCGACAATTAGCAGATTTTGCACATATAACATCCCATAATTTACGGTCACCGGTAGCCAACCTTCAAACCTTATCCGGTTTCTATAAAGATGCAGAGAGCGAGGATGAACGAAACGAATTATTTCAAAAATTTGAAGTTGTTATCGGCCATCTCGCCTCTACCCTGAATACCTTGGTCGAAGTTATTCAGACAAAGGACCAAAGTACAAAAGCCACTCAAGAATTGTCCTTTGAAAAAATTCTGACCAAAACCCAGGAAATCATATCGAGCCAGATAACACAATCCGGAGCCATCATAAAAAGTGATTTCTCAAAAGCCCAAAAGGTGGTTTATAACGATATATATCTCGATAGCATTTTTCTTAATCTGGTTTCCAATGCCATTAAATACAAATCCGAGGAACGAGTGCCGGAAATATATATCGAATCAAGAATTGAAGGTCGTAATACAGTACTAACGGTAACAGACAATGGACTGGGTATAAATATGGAAAAACATGGTCATAAATTATTTGGGCTCAACAAGGTTTTCCACAAACATCCGGAAGCCAAGGGGGTTGGACTATATATGACCAAAGTACAGATTGAAGCAATGGGGGGTTCTATTTCAGCTTCCAGTAAAGAAGGTGAAGGCTCCACATTTACGGTGATATTTTAATAAATTGGAGTCACTAAATACAAATATCTGGATTTAAAAAATAGACTTTGATGGATGATGCTACCAATAGGTGGTGTATAGTGTTGGGGATAGTATAAAAATCAAATGCTCTTGGCTTCCTCCCAGAAAACATCCATTTCGCCCAAGGTCATATCCTTTAAGGCCTTACCGCTTTCCTTGGCTTTGTTTTCCAAATATTGGAATCTTTTTATAAATTTCTTATTGGTCCGTTCCAAAGCATTCTCGGGATTTATATTTAAAAAACGGGCATAATTCACCATAGAAAACAAGACATCCCCAAACTCTGCCTCCATGGCATCCAACTTTCCTTCCTTCACTTCTTCCTGGAATTCCTCCAGTTCTTCCTGAACTTTTTCCCATACCTGTTCAGGTCTTTCCCAATCAAATCCAACTCCCGCCACCTTATCTTGGATACGATTGGCCTTGACAAGGGCAGGAAGACCATTGGGAACTCCTTCCAAAACACTTTTTTTACCTTCCCTCAATTTTATTTTTTCCCAATTCTGTTTTACTTCTTCTTCATTTTCGACCACAACATCCCCATAAATATGTGGATGCCTATTGATGAGCTTATCACATATATCATTGGCTACGTCCGCTATATCGAAATGCTGGGTTTCACTCCCTATTTTGGCATAAAAAACAATATGAAGGAGTACATCTCCCAATTCCTTTTTAATCTCCTCCAAATCATTGTCCAAAATAGCATCGCCCAATTCATAAGTTTCCTCAATGGTCAAATGCCGTAGCGTTTCCATGGTTTGCTTTTTGTCCCACGGACATTGGGCCCGTAATTCATCCATTATTGTGAGTAGACGATCAAAAGCTTGTAATTGGGCTTCCCGAGAATTCATAAAGTTGACTTTTAAGCAAAAATACAAAGTCTCTACGGTTCCAACTATCGCATGTTCCGAGTTTTTTAGCTAACTTTAGTTCCTTACTTATTGGATCGAACCAATATGACCCACATAAAATCAATTCTTCCCCCTGCCGTTATTGGCGTTGACCTTATGTCTTGGGTTATAATAAAGGATTTGGAAGGGATGCAACACCATCGTGGATGGTCACGGATCCTTCGTCTTTTATCGATTGATAATATAATTTAATGAAACCATAGATACTTAAAAATCAAACCAAACAAATGAAACCTAAAACGAACCTAAAAAAAATAATATCAACTTCTTTGATCCTATTCCTTTTTGGACTGCTACCTGCACAGGATGTATTGCAAAAAGCCAATATTTTTCTTAACAGTTTATCCGAGGAGACAAAGGCCAAAACCCTATTTACTTTTGAGGATACTGAACGTTTTAATATGAATTACGTACCCATTCCAAGGGAAGGGGCCACCTTCCATGATTTTAACGAGACTCAAAAAAAGGCGGCACTGGACTTGTTAAGGGCCTCTTTGAGCGAAGAAGGGTATCGCAAGTCCCAAGAAATTATGAAACTGGAAAAGGTCTTGAGGATTATAGAAAATAATGATAACGATAAAATGCCCGATGGCAGACCAAGACGTGATCCGCTAAATTATCACTTTTGTATTTTTGGCAATCCATCCATGGACCAACCATGGGGGTGGCGCTTTGAAGGCCACCATCTTTCCTTAAATTTCACTTCAACCCACGGTGCCATTAGTTCTTCTACCCCTACCTTTTTTGGAACTAACCCAGGTATTGTGCGCAGTACGGAATATAAGGGCAAAGAAGTACTTAAAAAAGAGGCGGAACTTGGTTTTTCCCTTGTCAACTCCATGACACAGGAACAGTTAAAAACTACTTTGTATACAGATGTAGCCCCAAGCGATATTATATCATTAACCAAAAGAAAGGCAGCATCTGTGGAGCCTATGGGAATTTCATATTCAGAATTGTCCCAAATCCAGAAGAATACTATGATGAAACTAGTGGACCTTTATATTGAGAATTACGAAAGTGATTTTGCAGCTGGTTTTAAGGATAAAATATACAAGGCGGGAATAGAAAATTTAACATTTGCCTGGGCTGGAAGCCTACAGCCCGGAAAAGGACATTACTTCCGAATTCAAGGTCCTAGCCTACTCATTGAATATGACAATACCCAGAACAATGCCAACCATGTACACACAGTAGTTCGCGATCTGACCAATGATTACGGGGAAGACGTATTGAAGGCCCACTATGAAAAAGATCACAAACATTGATTTCAGAAAACATAACCTTACATATTACGGCATATAATAACAAGATGAAAAAAGTTATAAGACTAATTTTGGCATTACCCATTCTGTTTTCCGTATCCTGTAAATCCCTACAAACCTCTTTGATTGCCAAGGATGCCGAAGTACAATTGGTGGCCACCGACTATACATTTACCGAGGGGCCAGCGGTAGCTCCAAACGGTGATGTTTTTTTTACGGACCAGCCCAATGATCGTATTCTAAGATGGTCTGGAAAGAACAAATCCGTATCTGTATATATGGAGCCTTCAGGGAGGTCCAACGGACTCTATTTTGACCACCAAGGAAACCTATTGTCCTGTGCCGATGATAAAAATCAGCTTTGGCAAATAGATCCCCAAAAAAATGTCACAGTCCTAATCGATGATTTTGAAGGCAAAAAACTAAATGGCCCCAACGACCTTTGGGTGGATCCAAAGGGAGGTGTTTATTTTACGGATCCATTCTACAAACGTCCTTATTGGACGAGAACCCAACAAGAGATTGAACAACAGCGGGTATACTACCTTACGCCTGACCATAAGGATATACATATTGTTGCCGAGGACTATGTGAGGCCCAATGGCCTAATTGGCAATAAGGATGGTAGTCTTTTATATGTTGCGGACATAGGCGACAAAAAGACCTATTCATATACCATAAATCCCGATGGCAGCCTAAGTAACAAGACCCTATTTGCCGATATGGGCTCGGATGGCATGACCATGGACAACCAGGGCAACGTGTATCTTACCGGTGACGGAGTTACCGTATTTGCTCCAAATGGCAAACAAATTTTACATATCCCCATAGATCAAAAGTGGACCGCAAATGTGACCTTTGGAGGGAAGAACCAAAAAACCTTATTTATTACGGCCATGACTTCTTTGTATACCCTGAAGATGAACGTATCGGGAATTAGATAAAACCATATTTTAAAGAGATCCTTATTATTGAAAATTTACAACCTTGCCAATAAAGGGCCATATAGTGAGAAACTCTATAAAATGGGGAACTTGCGACAAACATTTAAAAAATAATTAATACTTGCCACAATGGAAAAAGGAATGATAAAAGTTAGCGTATTGTATCCCAACGGAGAGGGCAAAAATTTTGATATGGATTATTATTGCAACCAACACGTTAGTCTGGTTGGGGAATTATTAGGAAACGCTGTAAAGGCTGCAACCGTTGAGAAAGGAATTGGTGGAGCTATCCCTGGATCTGCTGCTACTTATGCAGCTATGGGAAATTTATATTTTGCATCGATGGACTCATTTCAGAATTCCTTTGGTCCCAATGCTGAAAAAATTATGGGCGATCTTCATAATTTCACAAATATTGAACCTATTGTTCAAATTAGTGAAGTAATGCTATGATTGGGCTAGGATGGTGCACCCTACTAGTTGTTTAATTGAAACAACTGCCCATACTTGATGCTAGTACTATTATTTTAGGAGTCGCCCTACCAAACCGTAAATAAGTAAAAAACAAAAAAATTGCTATTGGCATGTTGCTACCTATAGCATAGGGCCTGGATAAATGGAGCTTTGGGTATAGCGTTTTTGTCTGTTGAAGTTGGTTTGGAAATCTTATCTTTAGGATATCAATCAATTTACAACATGAAAAATATATTCCATTTACCTACACTTATAATCCTGCTATTATTTCTATGGGGGCCAGCAAAGGCACAATCGCCCCCCAATTCCAACCCTAAGGTTACATTAGCGGGTATTGACCGGGAACGACTAAATAGATACGATGAATTCTTAAAAAACGAAATAGAGGAAGGAAGGATGCCTGGAGCCGTTTCCTACATAATGCGGAGAGGGGAAATTGTGCACGAAGTGGCTTATGGATACAGCAGTTTAAAAGACAAAACTCCAATTCAAAAAGATCAATTGTTCCATATTATGTCCATGACAAAGCCCATCGTAACGGTAGCTTTTATGATGTTGTTTGAAGAAGGACATTTCTCCCTAACCGATCCGGTCTCCAAATATTTACCACAGTTCAAGGACCTAAGGGTAGCCGAGGATGTTGGGCAAGGTGCAAATGGCCAAACCCAACCTGCCAATAAGGAAATTACCATTTCCCATCTTTTGACACATACGGCCGGCTTTTCACATGGTCTGGGAGGTACAAAATTGGACAACGAGATTTCCAAAGCACTTTACTCAGAACCCCATAAGAATATAGAAAACAGAGTAAACACCATGATAAAAATGCCCTTGGTAGGGCACCCGGGCGAACAATGGTACTACAGTGCATCCCCGGATGTTCTATCGCTACTTATTGAACATTTCTCAGGGATGACCACTGCGGGGTTTTTAAAACAAAGGATATTCGACCCCTTGGAAATGGAAGACACTGGGTATAATATATCCAAAGAGAATAAGGGAAGATGGATGCCCGTTCACCATATGGACAAGCAAGGAAATCTGATCAATTCCGCTGCACAATTACCTACAGAGGGCAATACTATTTTTGGCGGCACCCACGGTCTTTTTTCCAGTGCCCCCGACTATATGAAATTCTGTCAAATGTTGCTTAACAAGGGAGAATACAAAGGCAAACATTTACTGAGTCCCAAAACCGTGGATATCATGACCATGAACCAAGTTGACGACCTATACCAGGCGCCAGGGCAAGGTTTTGGGCTAGGGTTTGGGGTAACCACTAATGTGGCAGCCAGCAAAACCTTAGGTTCCGTTGGTCAATATTATTGGAGCGGTGCTTACTGCACCTATTTCTTTATCGATCCTAAAGAAGAAATGATTGTAATCCTTATGAGTCAACTACAACCTTACAGTAATTATTACGGGGAAAAAATGAGACAGTTGGTATACCAATCCCTCGTAAGGGAATACTAACCCATTTGTTAGTTAGGAAGATTATTTCTATTCTTGGATGTTCTTTGAGGCAACTGTAGCAACGCTACCTTATGCAAATATTATAGGGGTTTACAAGTGGTATGTTCACAATACGTATGGTTACATACCATCAAGATTAATACAACACCAACTAATTAGGGATATTCCCGTTAGCGAACAAGCAATGTCCCCGGTCGAAAATTATTTGTCAGGAACAATATTTATTATAATTTAATCCTTTAATTTAATTGAATTGAAAAAGCTTACTTATTTATTCCTTTCCATAACGCTCCTAAGTTTTGGCCAGAAGTCACCTGCCTTTCTAAATGAGGTGAAGGACATTCAGAAAAAATATGATTCCATTTGGGATTCTTCAAAGGAAACTATAGTATTTACAGGTAGTTCCAGCATTAGGATGTGGAAAAACCTAGAATCCATGTTTCCCGACCACCAAATAATCAATTCAGGTTTTGGTGGTTCCCAATCCTCCGATCTGAACCGGTATTATAAAGAACTTATATTACAATATAATCCTAAGAAAGTTTTTATCTATGAAGGTGATAATGATATTGCTTCCAAAAAAAGGATCAAAGATATTATAGCGAACACTAGGCAAATTGTAACGAAGATCAAGCACAGCAACAAAGCCACACAGGTGGTAATTATTGCAGCAAAACCGAGTATCGCCAGATGGAACCTAAAACGAAGATACCTTAGATTGAACAGGGCCTTCGAAAAATTATGTAAGGAGGACAGTGGCATGGAGTTCGCCAATGTATGGGATGTGATGATGGACGGAAAACAAGTAAGAAAGGATATCTTTATAGGAGACGGACTTCATATGAACAGCAAAGGGTATAACCTTTGGTTCTCGGTCATCAAACCCTATATGAATTGACCCTAAGATAGGAATAACCAAATAATACTAATACAATCAAGCTAAATGAAGAAATCAATTCTTATTAAATCACTGGTAGTGTTGATAGTTTTTACTGCTTTCGTTGCCTGTCAACAGGAAAAAAAGAAGGTAATCAATTTTCCAATGACAGATCTTAGTACGGAAAATCTAATTCCGAGGCCACTTAAGATAACGCCTACCAATAGTGCCTTTGGGTTGGATAAAAACACAATCATCTATACTTCCCAAAATGCGGCCGGCTTCCCTGAGGTGGGCAAATTTTTATCGGAAAAGATAAAATGGCAGACCGATTTGGACCTGGCAGTAAATTCAACCACCAAAGCTACCACCCAAAGGATTATTTTTATCAATCAATCGGACAGCACGGAATTTTCATCCAAGGAAGGTTACGATCTCTACATAAGCCAAGACTCCATAATCCTAAATGCAAAAACTGCCGAGGGTGCCTTTAGGGGCATTCAGACCCTTAGGCAAATTATTCCGGAGGTTAGTAATGACACCCTTTCCGAAAATAAGATGTGGTTGATCCCCACCGGTAAGATCATAGACTATCCGAATTTTGAATATAGAGGGTCCATGTTGGATGTGGCAAGACACTTCTTTAGTATAGATGATGTTAAGAAGTATATAGACGTATTGGCCTATTACAAAATAAACACCTTGCACTTACATCTGGCGGATGATCAGGGTTGGAGGATAGAAATAAAATCATGGCCCAAGCTAACAGAAATTGGAGGAAGTTCTGAAGTGGGTGGTGGACCAGGTGGATTTTACACCCAAGAGGAATATAAGGATCTTGTTGCCTACGCAGCTAAACATTTTATCACCATCGTTCCGGAGATAGATATGCCAGGACATACCAATGCGGCATCAGTGGCCTATCCCATACTAAATGGAAATGGCAAAACACCCAAAATTTATACTGGAACCGAAGTTGGCTTTAGCACTTTTGACACCCGTAAGGATACGGTTTACTCATTTATAGATGATGTTGTAAGGGAAATATCGGCCATTACACCTGGCCCGTATTTTCATGCCGGTGGCGATGAAAGCCATGTTACCAAGAAAAAGGATTTCATTTATTTCGTTTCCAAAGTGGACAAGATTGTAAAAAAATACGGCAAAAGAATGATAGGATGGGATGAAATTGTGCACGCGGACATAGACACCACTGCCATTGCACAGTTTTGGGCCAACGAAGACAATGCTAAACTAGCCGTGGAAAAGGGATTAAAAATAATATTATCCCCGGGAAAAAAGGCCTATTTGGATATGCAATATGACACCCTATCAAAATACGGACTTCATTGGGCAGGCTACATTCCCGTGGATACAGGATATATTTGGACACCAGAAAGATATGTTAAGGGAATCAATAAGGAAAATATTCTGGGCGTTGAAACCCCGTTATGGTCCGAGACCATAAGCAATATGGAGGAATTGGAGTATTTGGCATTTCCTAGGATGATCGGATATTCCGAACTTAGCTGGAGCATTGAAGAAAACAGAAATTGGGACGATTATAAAGTAAGATTGGGCAACCAGGCGCCCTATTTGGACAAAATGAATGTGAAATACTACCCTTCCAAACTAATAGATTGGAAAAAGAGCAAGTATACCTACAAAACTATTAATAAGGACTAAATATTCACTGAACAATACTAGCGGCTATAATCCATAAATTTAATATATTGTAAGGCCCTAATTATCAGTGCTTGCCTGTTTAGCTATTTAACCCAACTTAAATACTGAACATATGAAGGCCCTTATTTTAGTAATTACCCTGCTTTTGGGACAGTTGTGCTATCCCAATTTTAATAACGATTCAATACCCAAAGCCGAGGTAGCTACAACCATGCAAAGTGTTACCATAAATGGCAGCACCATCTATTTAACGGCAAAGGCCGGTACTTTTGAGGTAAAGGATGAAACCAACAAGCCTATTGCCTTAATGGGTTTCACCTATTATGCCAAGGATTCCAAAAGAGGATTGGCAACGCAAAGACGACCAATTGTTTTCGCGTTTAACGGTGGTCCCGGATCTTCCTCTTTTTGGTTGCACATGGGTATTTTGGGGCCCAAAAGAATTGTAGTGGACGACCCAAAACCAACCCCTGCCGCCCCCTACAAAATTGTTAACAACAACTACTCTATTCTGGATATAGCAGATCTGGTAATGATCGATCCCGTAGGGACCGGTTTAAGTATTCCAACAGGAAAAGCCAAGTATAAAGATTTTTGGGGGGTGGACCAGGATATCCGTAGCCTTTCTTTGTTCATAACACAGTTTTTAATACACAATGACCGCATGAACAGCCCAAAATTTCTATTGGGCGAAAGTTATGGAACCTTTAGAAATGCGGGTCTAATGAATACTTTGCTCAACCAAGGTGTTGCGATGAACGGAGTTATCATGGTATCCGCTGTTTTTGACTTGCGTACCCTGTTGTTCCCTCCCAATGACGACCTGCCCTATATTGTTCATTTCCCCACTTATGCAGCAACAGCTTGGTATCATAACAAAATAGCGGATAAACCAGAGAATGTATACGATTTCCTTGAGACAGTTAGGTCCTTTACCGAAAACGAGTACACTCCCGCCCTTTTTAAGGGAGACGGACTTTCTGAAAATGAAAAAAGTAATATTGCATCAAAATTGGCCTATTACACTGGTACGGATACCAACTATTGGCTGAAAGCCGATCTAAGGGTTACGGCAAGCGAATTTTTTGCTGAATTCTTAAGGGACCAAGGTGAAATAATTGGCCGGTTGGATTCTCGCTTTACTGGAATAAACGAAGATCTCTTGGCCCAAGTGGGCAGTCATGACCCACAAAGCCTTGCCATTTCCCCGGCCTATATTAGTGGATTTTTAGATTATTTTTACGGCGACCTAAAAGTAAACAAAAACCTATTATACTCCATCACTGCCGGCAGAAGGGACGGATTTAAATGGGATTGGTCCCACAAAGGGAATGAAAGATGGGGTACTACGGCCGCAATCAACACCGGGATTGACATGGCCACTGCCCTATCCAGAGATCCTAACATGAAGGTCCTGATCTTAAATGGCATCTATGACCTTGCCACTGTTTTTTATGGTGTAGAACACAGCATCAATCATTTGGGCCTTAAAAAGGAGATCAAGGATAATATAATTATGGAATATTATGAGGCCGGACATATGATGTACACCCACAAACCTTCCATGGAAAAATTCAAAAAAGACGTATCCACTTTTATCCTTAACACCTCAAAATAATACTTAGGGAATCGTCCAAATAAAAGGGCCAAAAGATTTTAAATTAACCTGAAGTCTTATTTACTTGGACGATACCAACCTATTTCCATTCAAAATCTCCTTTTTCAATAGTCCAATCATTTCCAAAGAATCCAGCGCATTTTACTGCAGAAGTTCCTTGGGTCAAAACGGTTTCATCAAAAAGAAGCAAATCTGGAAAAGTAGTTCCGTTTACCAAATAATGGTTGGCATAGGCCGCTTTCATGCCAAGAATTCCCGTTGCAGTTACCACTCCAACACTGGCCACATCACTATCCGCTCTCGGAACTATAAAATACAGTCCCCAGTTGTTACCACTGATACTTCTGCTTCCAAAATTTAATTTATTATTGAATACTTGAACCGGACTATCTTTTAACAATTTGTCCCATGCGTCATTATTGTTTTTATTACCATACACAACAACATTTCGGTTAGGATAGTCCTTCAGGGAAAAATCGGTATCCGCAACCAATTCAATATTGCCATTGGCCTTGTACCAAAAGGTATCCGCATCAAATCTTGCCTTATTGTAATACCAATCATTTTCGGCTTGTGACCCTTTGGTTGCATAAACAAAAACCACGTCGTTTCTAAAGGCATCCTTAAAGCCTCCATATCTATGGGGTCCTTTTTCTTTTAAAGTGGGTTTGTTCACTATTTCCCATTCCCCGTCCAATTCCTTAAAAAATGTACTTTTTTTAACAGGAATTTTTACAGCCAATCCGTTAATTTCAATATTATTGATATCCCCTGGCAATTGGGTAAAATCTATTTCCAACAAGGACACATTTTTGGTATCTACTTTAAGAACGGTATCCCATGAGAAATCAAATGAACTAACCTCAAAAGGAATCTGTTGCTGATGGATAGCAATAAAATGTGAGGATGCAGATACCCCCGGAGAACCTGTACTAAACTCCAATTTTTTAATATCCTTGGCCTGAGGAATGGTCCGTTGTTTAAATAAGTTAAAAATTGGTTCCCAATCCACACTGTGGTCTCCATACCAATGGGTACCACATGGATATTCATAATAGGTGAAATCTGGATGGAATTGCCCCAAACGCTCTCTCATATCACGGGCAATTGAAGTTGGAACCACATTATCCTTTTCACCATGCAGCACGTACACCCCATGATGCAGATAATTTCGAATCAATTTTAGGGTTCTACTAGGTGTTCCAGCCCTTTCCACAATATTTTCTACCGCATTAGGAACATATTCTGCCGTCATACGTTCGAACATTTTAGGAGTAATTCCATATCGGTTTCTTTGTTCCTCGGTAAGTTCGGCTATTCTCTCGGACCGTCCTCCTCTGTACAACAGCAAATCCGGATATCCGGCACAGGGCGCAATAGCAGCAAAGTGATCGGGGTAGGTAGCTCCCAAATACCATGTTCCATGACCGCCCATTGAATGCCCGGTCAAATAAATTTTACTATGGTCTGGTTTAAAGAGTCTTTTGCTCTCTGCCAGCACTTCCAAGGCATCCAATCTGCCCCAATCCTCCCAGGCAAATCCAAATGGTCGTCTATTGGTTGGGGCAACCAAATTCCCCCAATCTTTTTGTTTATAGGCATTGGCCTGATTTACCGCCTCAACAGAAGCCCCGTGCACTGAAAGAAAAAGTGCCGTACCCTCCTTATAGCCATTTTTGTTCGGAGCTACACTATAATATTGTACACTTTTATCTATATCACTTATAAAAGTTCTCTTATGATGCTTATATTTCGATTTCACATTTAAAGTCAAGGTTTCGGCAGAAACCTGCTGTCCGTTGCCATGTAGCAATTGTAGATCAACATTTACCTTTTCAAGGTTAGTGTCCAAGGGGGACGAAGGAATGGAAAAAGGGACCTTATAGACCGTGAATGGTGGAATGTCCATAACCTGACTTTTGAGTTCTTTCCCATTCACCTTGGCCACAATGGCGTGCTTCCTGACCCACTTATCAGAAGCATTTATAATCCTTATGGCGGCCTTATATTCCATATCCTCCTCCAATAAAAGATCGGGAACAGTTACATCGCGTGTAGTAAATTGTACCTCGGCTTTAGGCTCCAGTATGCGTGCCCGGATCCTAGGAAAACGACCTACCTTTAAAACAATACTATTGATCCCTTTTTTTAACCTCATGGGAATTAGGTTCCAACCAAAATCGTAGTGATCGCCTTCATATGGATATCCGTTAATGGATGCCAAAGAATGTCCGGAAGCTTCAAATAGAACCGTTTTTTC
Source organism: Arenibacter flavimaris (assembly GCF_030291335.1). NCBI lineage: Bacteria > Pseudomonadati > Bacteroidota > Flavobacteriia > Flavobacteriales > Flavobacteriaceae > Arenibacter > Arenibacter flavimaris. The sequence continues at coordinate 112,952 of NZ_JASWIM010000015.1, read as the reverse complement.
AGATCCAGAATTATAGGTAAGATATACGTAGCCCGATCTTAGTCCCCTACCCGAAAAACTATTGGTACTATCTACCTTTATTGCTGTCCATTTTATTTCATTTCCCGAATAATCAATATCAAACACCTCCCCATCCGAAACTTTTTTCCCAGGGTTCATCAGGAATTGATCAAAAACCGGATCCACAGGAAATGTGGACGATTCAAAACCGAAACTGGGTATGGTCAAAGCGAGGGCTTTGCTGAATACATGGACCACCTTTCCTTCATGGATCTCCTCCACCTTTTCCTTTCCGAAATACTCCACAATATTTCCTGTTCGTTGTTGCCCGATCAGAAAAAAGGGGAGGACAAGGAGCATTACAAAAACAATAGCACTTTTCTTATAAAATTTAGCCATGATAAAACTTATTAAGGAATTAAAACATTAATTTCCATAATTAGTAGGCCGCTGCCCAACAATTTAGACCAATAACAAATGCCCGAAGCTAAATGGAGAATAAATGTATAGTCGGGGCTATTGCCCCACTCAATACTGGAGGAAAAAACTAAAATATGGGATATAAAAAAACCTTCGTAAACGAAGGTTCAATTCATATAAATATATTAAATCTATTCTGCTTCCCTGGAAGCCTCTTCCTTTTCTTCCTCGTCCGCAAATTCCGTAATTCCATGCTCATGTAATAAATTATACCACTGAATGATTTTTTTGATATCACTGGCATAAACCCTGTCCTCATCATAGTTGGGCAGCACCTCGAACAAATATTCTTCCAATTTAATCTTGTCGTCCTTATGGCTTACCGCTGTTTTTCCTCCCTCTTCCTTTTCTTTAATCTTTTCGAAAACCACTTTTAATGGCACTTCCTCCTCCAAGGTATAGATTGCAATCTCAGATAAGACACTTACATTGTTTTTAAAACTTACGGTAACTTTTTTCCCATCCAACAAGGATTCGGCCACAAAACCTGAACGGGTTTGCGTTAATAATTTAAAAAGTCCCGGCTTACCCGCAATTGATAAAATTTTATTTAAACCCATCTGTTATTTTAGTTTCAGCGGCAAATATGCTACTTTTTGTTTATAATAGAAATAGTTTTAACGTGCTTTTTTTATGTTGGGAAAACGCATTCTATATTCCACCTTTATTTTTCCTTTGGAAATATTGGCCAACCTACCCTTTAAAAGACGTTTTTTTAAGGACGATAATTTATCGGTAAACAATATACCCTCTATATGGTCATATTCATGTTGGATTACCCTGGCCAAAAGACCATTATAGGTTTCCTTATAGGATTTAAAATTCTCATCCAAATAGGATATGGTAATGGTATCTTTTCTAGAAACATCTTCCCTGACATCCGGAATACTAAGACAACCTTCGTTAAAGGCCCATTCCGTACCGGTCTCCTCCTCAATACGCGCATTGATAAAAACTTTCCTAAACCCTTTTAATGCACTTTGTTCTTCTTCCGTAAGATCGTCGTCATCCGCAAATGGAGTGGTATCCACTAGGAACAACCTAATCGGCAACCCAATTTGGGGAGCGGCCAAACCTACACCATTGGCATTGTACATTGTGTCCCACATATTGGCCACCAGTTCTTCAAATCTTGGAAAATCCTTGTCTATATCATCCGCTACCTTCCTTAGTACCGGGTCTCCATAAGCAACTATTGGTAAAATCATACTACTATTTTCTATTTAAATACGCCTGAAGGATAATGGTGGCACTAATTTCATCGACCAAGGCCTTATCCCTTCTTTGCTTTTTATTAAGGCCACTGTCAATCATGGTCTGAAACGCCATTTTGGAAGTAAAACGCTCGTCCTGACGTTCTACAGGTATCTTTGGAAAGACACCTTCCAAGGTTCTTAAAAAGGGCTTGATCAATTCCTCGGATTCGGAAGGAAGGTTATTCATTTGCTTTGGTTCCCCGATCACAAATTTTTCAACTTTCTCTTCGCTGACATATTTCCTTAGAAAATTCAAAAGTTCCTTTGTATCAACGGTAGTCAGGCCAGAGGCGATTAATTGCAACTCGTCCGTAACGGCAATTCCCGTTCGCTGCTTTCCATAATCCAATGCTAAAATCCTTCCCACACAAATTTTTTGCAAAAATAAGGGATAAATTGTTATAAGTGCAAAAACAAAAGGTTAATTACCAACTAGCCCTTATATTTGCTAAAATTTGAATTATTAAAGATGAAAGAACTAAGAAAAACAATAGAAACAGCCTGGGAAAATAGGGACCTACTTAAGGACATTCCAACTCAAACCGCTATACGGAAAGTCATAGATCTTTTGGATAACGGTACCTTGCGTTGTGCAGAACCTATTGCCGACGGTTGGCAAATAAATGAATGGGTAAAAAAGGCAGTGGTACTATATTTTCCAATACAAAAAATGGAAACCTTGGAAGCGGGTATCTTTGAATATCACGATAAAATGCCACTAAAAAGGGGGTATGCCGAAAAAGGCATTCGCGTTGTACCCAATGCAGTTGCCAGACATGGATCATATATTTCCGCAGGTACTATTTTAATGCCCAGTTATGTTAATATTGGAGCCTATGTGGATGAAGGCACCATGGTAGATACTTGGGCCACCGTTGGTAGTTGTGCCCAAATCGGTAAAAATGTACACCTTAGTGGCGGAGTAGGAATTGGAGGGGTTTTGGAACCCTTACAGGCGGCCCCGGTAATTATTGAAGATAATGCCTTTATTGGATCCAGATGTATTGTTGTGGAAGGTGTGCGTGTAGAAAAAGAAGCCGTGTTGGGAGCCAACGTGGTCCTTACCGGCTCCACTAAAATTATAGATGTTACCGGGGACAAACCTATAGAACGTAAAGGATTGGTACCTGCAAGATCGGTCGTTATCCCAGGAAGTTATACCAAAACTTTTCCGGCCGGGGACTATCAGGTTCCATGTGCCTTGATCATTGGTACCCGAAAAGAGAGTACCAACAAAAAAACCTCCCTAAATGATGCGCTAAGGGAATACGACGTTGCTGTTTAAAGCCAGAAAATGAAAACAATTCTTGTAGATGCTTGGAATACCTTTGTTACTGAAAAGGGAATGGATTACGATCTAAAAAAATTATTGGACACTTATCCCAATCCCAAAATCATCTTGACAAATGCCAGTAAACAGGAATGTATTAGCTTTGGAATTGTAAATATGCCTTATCAAGTTTTTAGTTTGGATCATAATCCCAACAAGACCGATAAGGCATATTATCTAAAAATGTTAAATCATTTTAAATTAAAACCCAATGAGGTTGTCTATTTTGAACATCATGTAGAAGCTATAAATTCTGCCACCTCCGTTGGTATAAAGACCTTTCCTTACAACAAGGAACATAATCTGGATGGACTCCGAATTTTCCTAAATAACAATTTAGACCAAACATTCCCGCATTATGGCATATAACATAACCCTAGAAGGAAAAAATAAAGTTATAGCCGAAAGAATGCTCAAAAAAATGGCTACTATTTTCGACCGATGCAATATTGACTATTGGATTGAAGGTGGAACATTATTGGGTATTAAAAGGGAAAACAGATTGTTGCCTTGGGATAACGACGTGGATATGTCCATGAACCATGACCAATTGGATAAATTGGACTGTTTTTATTCAGAATTAAAAAAGGCTGGTTATAGGACAAGAACAAGGTACTTTGATAAAACTTCCGAATTTTTTACCAAGGGCAACATCAGAATGTTAAAAATAAGGGAACGCCGATTTTTTGGATTGATCAAAGGAGATGTTTGCCTGGATGTTTTTATTAAGTATGAACATTGGGGGAATAGTTACTGGGAAATTGACAATAAAACAAAATTTGTCCCTAGCAAGTTTTATCGCACCTTTGACCATATTACATTTAAAGGTTTCGATTACAAAATACCAGCACTGACAGAAGAATATCTTAGCTATAGATATGGAGATTGGCAAAAACAGGTGAAAAATTGGGATACTTCCAAAGATGACAATGCAATAGCCTAAGTGGCTTGGGGCTGCAATTGTAATGTTTCCTTTAAGATAGTGCTACTAACATTTTCTGTATAGGCAACGTATTCCACAGGGCAATTCGTTTTTGGAAATTTGCCCTTCCAATCGTCCCCAACGGAAATGGCGTCTATATTATACTCATCCACTATACGTTGTTTATTTTTATCTGTCTGGGGTATAACTTCATCCACATAGTTTATTGCCTGGACTAGTTTTACCCTTTCCGTAAAAGGGATAATAGGCAACCTCCCTTTTTCTTTCAAAATAAGTTCATCGGTAGAAACGCCCACAATTAAATGACTGCACATTTGCTTTGACCTTTTGAGAATGTTAAGATGTCCAAAATGAAAAATATCAAAACAACCGGACGTATACATTTTATTATATTTTTTAACCTTTTTACTGTGCTTTACCTTTATAGCAAGGGTATTACCCTTCTTAAGTTTTATAATGTAATTTTTATTATCAAAAAAAACTCCAATATTCTTTACAATCTCCAACATCTCTGACAAAGCGTCATCAAATTCACACTTACAGCTTATATACAACGCTACCTGATCATCCGGATCAGTAACAAAGTTCCAGTTTGGATATTTCGAAGTAAGAATGTACAGATAAGTTTCAGTCATTTTTAAATAATCCTAAAGTTTGTATATAATGTGTAAAGGTAATAAACGGTATTGGACAAAATTTATTTTACCTAAGTTATTACATATTGGTCTATCCAACTCCCCTATTTATAAAATTATCATAACAAAAGCCTCAGTAATTTACCAACTCCACCAGACCCACATAGCTATGCACTGCCAATGCCCTTGTAGAAAAGTCCAATTGTTTCAAAGAAATTCCCAGTAACAATTAGCCTTTTGTTGTTCCATCTTATGTAAACTACTTGTAATTTGATATACTATAATTGTTTTTTTTTTGTTATCTATTGAGTAAGATCATTATGGATTTTAGTGATTTCAACGCAACTATTTCTAATATTACTATCTAATAAGTGGTACAAATTTCGAATGCATGATAGATCAGAGGGAAAAAATATCGGCCTTAATAATCACTTATAATGAGATGGGATATATTGAAAAATGTATCGATTCCATAGCGTTTGCAGATGAAATTATTGTGGTGGATTCGTATAGTACGGATGGCACCTATGAATATCTAAACAATCACCCCAAGGTTAGGGTTATCCAACACGAATTTGAAAATTACACTGCCCAAAAATCCTTCGCCCTAAAACAGGCTTCACACGATTGGGTTCTTTTCCTGGATGCCGATGAAGTCGTTACGGACAAGTTGAGGAAGGAAATAAAATGTAAGGCCAAGAAGGATTCCGAACATTGCGCATATTGGTTCTATAGGAAATTTATGTTCAAAAACAGCCGCCTGCGCTTTAGTGGATGGCAAACCGATAAGAATTATCGCCTTTTCAGAAAAAGTAAGGCTCAATTCAGTAAGGAAAAAATAGTACATGAAACGCTTATTGTAAAGGGTTCCACTGGAATATTGAAACAGAAATTAATGCACTATTGCTACAAGAACTACGAAGATTATAGATATAAAATGCTAAAATACGGGCGACTAAAAGCTAAGGAAGCCCACCAGAAAGAAAAAAAATTCAACTACCTTCTTTTAATTTTCAAGCCGATTTGGAAATTTTTCAACCACTACATAATTAGATTGGGAATACTGGATGGAAAAAAAGGTATTACCATATGCTATTTGAATGCCCTGGGCGATTTTGAAAGGTACAGGGAATTACAGCGTTTGGGTAAAAAAGAAAAAATGGCCTATTTTTTAGTAGAATCATAATTGCATATAGAATTCCTCAGGAGATTATTTCCCCGGATCCACATAAATATTCCTCCCATATCAATATCCCTTAATCAAGGCATTGTTCACTTATTCCTTATTTTGATTTACCTTGATCCCGTTGGTTCCTGATCCTATCAATCTGCGGATGATCTGTGCCAAGGGTCAAATCCCTTGAAGACTTCCTGCTATCTATCCTTAAAAATTATAAACCATTATTTACATATCTTTGCCCCCACCCTTAACTTTGCATTAAGTTATAGTTAAAAAGTATAGGACCTGTCTTGTTCTGGACTAGTCATTAAAAAAATATAAAAATCATGAAAATTGTCATTTTAGCAGCAGGTATTGGATCAAGACTTGGAAACCCATTTCCTAAACCACTAACCCCTTTAAAAAATGGAAAATGTATCATGGAGATGCAGGTCAACAATCTGGATGATGCTTTCGACTTAGATGACATTAACGTTGTAGTTGGTTTTAAAAAAGATTTAATAATGGAACGCTTTCCGGAACTAACCTATATATACAATCCTTTTTTTGATCAGACCAATACTTCCAAAAGCCTTTTACAGGCTCTAAGAAAAAATAGGGACAAATCCGTGCTTTGGCTTAATGGCGATGTTGTTTTTGACGTAAATCTTTTATCGATCCTAAAACCATACATTACTAACAATCAATCGTTTGTTGCCGTAAATACCAGTAAAGTGGCAGAGGAAGAGGTTAAATATACATTAAAGAACAATTATATTGAGAAATTGTCCAAGACGGTAAAAAATGGGTTAGGGGAAGCAGTAGGCATCAATTTTATTGCAGCCCAGGATATAAAGAGTTTTATCACCCGGCTTGAAGAATGCGATGACAATGATTATTTTGAAAGAGGTTTGGAAATAGCCATAGAAAAAGACAATCTTAAAATTAGTGCTGTTGACATTTCCGATTATAATTGTATGGAAGTTGATTTTAAAGAAGATTTGGAAAATGCCAATACCCTATTTCAAAAATGAAAGTAATTTTATTTTGCCAAAATGCATATGCCTTTGGTATCCTAGCTCCCATTCGGGATGTACTACTGGAACAGGGACACGACTTTCTTTGGTACATTTCCGGGAAACTTTTGGACAATTTTCCGTATAAAAATGAAGATTATACGGTTAGCACATTAGACTTACAACTCTATAAAAGTGATGCCATTTTTGTGCCTGGCAATGAAGTACCTTATTATGTTCGGGGACTTAAAGTCCAGGTTTTTCATGGTCTTGCCGGTGAAAAAAAAGGGCATTTCAGGATACGGCACTACTTTGATCTCTATCTTACCCAAGGCCCGTATTTCACGGATAAATTCAACGAGCTAAAAAAAATACACAAGAATTTTGATGTGATTGAGACAGGCTGGCCAAAATTGGATGTATACAGCACGGAAAAAAATAAATACGATTTTGAAAAGAAAGCCATACTACAGCAATTTAACACGGATAAAATTGTTCTGTATGCCCCTACCTTTTCTCCCAGCCTTACCTCTGCCCCATATCTCATAAAAGAAATAAGAAATCTTGCCGAGACCACTGGGTATGTAGTCCTCATAAAGTTCCATGACCTCATGGACCAAAAATGGATAAAGGAGTACAAAAGATTGTCCAATGAAATACACAATGTACTTTTCAAAGAGGACAGAAACATAATTAAATCGCTGTTACAGGCAGATATATTGGTTAGCGACACCTCTTCTGTAATATACGAATTCATTCTCCTGAACAAACCTGTAATATCCTTTAAGAATATTGCCGAGAAGGTATTGTGGGACAACTCAAAAGCATACACCGGGCTTACCGAGAAAGTTTTGGATAATTTTCACTTTGATCCCCACGCTGCGGAAAGGGCATACATAAACATGCAATTTCACCCTTACCAGGATGGAAATTCGGCACTTCGCATGGTAAATGCGGTAAAAGAGCATCTAGAAATCCATGGAGTGCCCGAAAAAAGAAAACTATCCCTGGCCAGAAGGATCAAAATAAATTCCATGTTCGGTAAACCAACCAAGAACATCTATGTTGGTGAAAAAAGAAATAAAATTTCTGCTATTCTCATTACGTATAACGAGGATATCCATATCAATGCCGTTTTGGAAAACGTAAAATTTGCAGATGAGATTATTGTTGTGGATTCCTATAGTACGGATGGCACTATCGAAAAGATAAAGGAGCATCCGGAGGTAAAATTGATCCAACGTACATTTGTTAATTATACAGATCAAAAGTCCTATGCCCTCCAACAGGCAACAAATGACTGGGTACTTTTTCTGGATGCGGATGAAAGGGTTCCGGATCGGCTTAGAAATGAGATATTGGAAACCGTTAATTCCGGCAAACCAACAGCAGATGCTTATTACTTTTACAGAACCTTTATGTTCAAAAATAAGGTTTTGCGTTTTAGTGGCTGGCAGCGGGATAAGAATTATAGACTTTTCAAGAAAAGTAAAGTACACTTTACAGAAGATAGGATAGTACACGAAACATTGGTGGTGGACGGACAATCCGATGTGCTCAAAAACAAGCTAATTCATTACTCCTATAAGAATTACGAAGACTATAGGGGGAAAATGATAAAGTATGGACAAATGAAGGCAGTGGAGGAACTTAAGAAAGATTACGATCCCAACTTTTACCACTTTGTATTCCGCCCATTTTACAAATTTTTTAATCATTATATTTTAAGATTTGGCATCCTTGACGGCAAAAAAGGGATAATCATATGCTATCTAAACGCCTTGGGAGTATATTCCCGGTACAAGGAATTAAAGAGATTAAGGAATATAAGACAATAGACAATTATGAAAGATTTGCTTTCCGAAGTAAACCAATGCTGTGATATACTTACAAAGGGAGGTATAATTCTGTACCCCACGGATACCGTTTGGGGTATTGGCTGTGACGCAACAAATGTGGCTGCCGTAGAAAAAATTTATACCCTAAAGCAAAGAGCCAATTCCAAGACCATGATCTGTTTGGTGGCCAATGATTTTATGTTGGAACAGCATGTTGAAAAAGTACCGGAGCTGGCCTATGATATTATGGATCTTGCTACCAAACCAACCACCATTGTATATGAATCACCTAAGGGCGTCGCTTCAAATTTAATCGCCAATGATAACACTTTGGCCATTAGGGTAGCTTCTGATCAATTTTGTCAGTACCTGATAAAGAAATTTAAAAAACCGATCGTATCCACTTCTGCCAATATAGCGGGGCAGCCAACCCCCATTTCTTACAAAGAAATATCCGATGGGATTTTAAAAGGTGTGGACTATATAGTAAATTTGGACCGCGATAAAATTAATAGTACCCCATCTTCCATTATTATGCTCGGTAATGATGGTACCGTAAAAGTGATCCGAGAATAAAAATGACATATAGACAGCACGAAGAAGCCTTAAACAACCCAGTATTTTCTATCATTTCCGACGCAGCCAGGGAACTTTCATTGGATTCTTACGTAATCGGAGGCTTTGTTAGGGACTATTTGTTACAAAGGGGAACCCCTAAGGATATAGACATTGTTGCTATAGGCAGCGGAATAGAATTGGCAAAATTGGTCGCCAAGAAATTACCCGGAAGTTCGGAAGTTAGCATCTTTAAAAATTTCGGAACCGCTATGATCAAATTTAAAGACACCGAAATTGAATTTGTAGGGGCAAGAAAGGAAAGCTACCACAGGGACAGTAGAAAACCTGTTGTTGAAAATGGAAGTTTGGAAGATGATCAAAAAAGGCGGGATTTCACTATAAATGCCTTGGCCATTTCACTTAACCCTGAGGACTACGGACAACTTTTAGACCCTTTTGACGGAATTGGGGATTTAAAAAGACAATTGATAAGAACTCCTTTGGACCCGTCGATCACCTATTCCGATGATCCTTTGCGAATGATGCGCGCCATAAGATTTGCTACCCAGCTAAATTTTATTATTCATCCTGAATCCTTACAGGCCATTTTGGATAATAAGGAAAGAATTAAAATTATTTCCAATGAGCGCATCGTGGACGAATTACATAAAATTTTGGCCAGTAGCAAACCTTCAATCGGGTTTGCCCTCTTGCACGAAACTGGACTTTTATCTTATATAATGCCCGAATTGGTTGCGCTTCAAGGCATTGAGGAGATTGAAGGGCAACGGCACAAGGATAACTTTTGGCATACCCTGGAAGTGGTTGACAACATTTCCAAAAATACGGATAATGTGTGGCTACGTTGGGCTGCCCTATTACATGATATTGGAAAAGCCCCTACCAAAAAATTCGATAAAAAAATTGGATGGACTTTCCATGCACACGAATTTGTAGGGTCCAAAATGGTTTACAAATTATTTAAGCGACTTAGGCTTCCTTTGAACGAAAAAATGAAATTCGTACAAAAAATGGTACTTATGAGCTCTAGGCCCATTGTGCTTTCCGAGGATTTTGTAACCGACTCGGCCGTTCGAAGGCTGATTTTTGATGCAGGTGAGCATGTAGAAGATTTAATGACCCTCTGTGAAGCCGATATCACTACCAAGAATCCAAAAAAACAGAAAAGATACAGGAACAATTTTAAGATTGTCCGTCAAAAAATCGAAGAGGTCGAAGAGAGGGATCATATAAGGAATTTTCAACCCCCAATTAGTGGGGAGGAAATTATGAAAACTTTTAACCTAAGACCTTCCAAGGAAATAGGAATGATCAAGGAAGCCATAAAGGAAGCTATTTTGGAAGGTGATATTCCCAACGAATACAATGCAGCCTATACCCTAATGTTGCACAAAGGAAAGGAAATGGGACTCAAAGCCGAATAAACCTTCCGGTGCGTTTTACATTTATAAAAAACCTGTTCCTCCAGTGAAACGATATTTACCTCTGGGATAAATCCTTGGTTCCTAACCACAGGAAAGGGATATGCGTCTCCGTAAACAACCAAAATTATGGGGATGGCTCCAGTATCAACTTATAACACAATTACTACTTTTAATATAAGGGCCGTACAAATAAATTCCCCATTGCCTTAGCGGTTTTTTTAAGAAAAGAGTGGTAGTTTTGTAGGACCCTTTGAAAGATCCAAATGCAAAAAAAATTTACAAAAATCGCCAAGATCAGTCTAGTTTTGGTCTACTTGGTAATTGTGGCCGGCGCAGTGGTAAGAATGACAGGTAGCGGTATGGGATGCCCTGATTGGCCAAAATGTTTTGGTTATTATATTCCCCCTACAGATATATCGGAATTGCAGTGGCAACCGAAAAAGGAATTTAAAAAAGGACAGGTCATTATTGTAAACGAAGCCTTATGGGTAGCCAAGGGCGACTTCAGTACCTCCTCTAGTTATAATGCCAATAACTGGGCGCCTTACACTAAGCACGACTACGCTATTTTTAATCCATCCCATACATGGACCGAATTTATCAACAGGCTATTTGGTGCACTTGCAGGGCTGGGTACCTTTATAATGGCCATAGCCTCTATAACATATTGGAAGAAAAGGCCCAGTATCACTATACTTTCCTGGGTGGTAGTCTTCGGAATGGGTTTCCAAGCGTGGCTTGGCGCCACGGTGGTATATTCTGTTTTAGCTCCGGCCAAAATAACCATCCACATGGTCATGGCGCTGGTCATAGTAGCCCTTATCCTGTACTTGATCAATGCTACCAGTATCGGGAGGAAGTCTTTAACACCTGAAAAGGTAACGAGAAACCTAATGATCTTTGTTCTTTTAACCACCTTGGTACAGGTTATTTTGGGCACACAAGTGAGACAGTTTGTAGACGTTCAAACAGACCTTTATGGTGAAGACGCCCCCAACTTATGGCTACATAATGCCACCCTATCATTTTATATCCACCGTTCATTTTCTATAATCGTAGTCCTTTTGAACTTGGTCCTTGCAATAAGAATCTATAAATTAAACCTTGGCTATTCCAAAATAAAATGGGTATTGGTCCTTCTACTCTTGGAGGTTATTTCCGGGATGGCCATGTACTATTTGGATTTTCCTTTTGCCACCCAGCCATTACATCTTGTACTCGCATCTGTTTTATTCGGATTTCAATTCTATTTGGTTTTGGAAGCTCTAAATGCTTTTAAAACCATCAAAACTTTGTAACTTTGCCACCACAAAAAAAAGGAGCCGATGATTTATAAAATAAGGATTATTCTGGATGCAGAGGATGATATTTTTAGGGATATTGAAATTGAGGACAGTAATTCTATGGAAGACCTTCACAATGCCATTACCCAAGCTTTTGGCTTTTTAGGAAATGAAATGGCCTCATTTTACACCTGTGATGAGGAATGGAGACAAGATGAGGAAATTGCCTTATTTGATATGAGCGAAAATGGCTCCGATGTTCGTTTAATGAACGAGATTGCATTACAGGACATACTTACCGAACATTCTCCCAAGCTAATTTATGTCTATGACTTTTTAAGTATGTGGACCTTCTTCGTTGAGTTGGCCGATATAGTGGAAAAAGTGGATGCACAGACCTACCCCAATACCCTTTTCAGTTTTGGGGAATTACCTGACTCCCCACCAGAAAAAAAGTTTGAAGCAGATGAAGACGAATTTGATTTTGACAATACCCTTGACAATTACGAAGATTTGGATTTTGATGAAAATTGGAACTAATAATTCATGTAGCTGCAGAGAAAGATAGTGGCACATTAGCATCGGCCATTAACACAAATAACCATTAAATATTTCCCATAAATCCATGATCAACTTATATCCTACCCAAATTGAAACTATTTCCATACATCGTGTGGGAAACAAAAATAAAAGCGAAGGTATTTTTCTTTCCGAGGAACCATTCTCGCTTAACGATGAAACTACAGGGCTGTTAAAGGAGTACTTTTTTAAACCTTTTAGGGAAAAAGAGGAGAATTACTATTGTTTCTCCCATGAATCCGACCTTGAATTTAACGAAGTCTACAAAATTGTTTCCGACATTTTTGAAGAGCCCAGTAGCCTTCATGCCAATTCAAAAAAAATTGCGACACAATTATTCGACCAATCCAACCATCCACACATTAAAAGCGGTGAGGTTTATGTTGCCTATCTTACAGATTTAATGTTGGACAACGTAAAGGTGAATGCTGTGGGCATATTCAAAAGCGAACTTAAACACGATTTTCTACAATTTCAGGAAAAGGGAAACAGTTTGGATATTTTGGTGCAGCAGGGCATCAATATCAATAAATTGGACAAGGGCTGCCTCATTTTCAATACGGATAAGGAAGAAGGCTTTAAAGTACTTTCAGTAGACAGCAATCGATACGATACCAAATACTGGTTGGAAAATTTCTTAGGGGTGGATGCTTTGTCCGACGATAATTTTAAGACCAAAAACTACTTGAAATTCTGCCAGAACTTTGCCAAAGATGTAGTTTTACCGGCCGAGGACAAGCAGCAAGAGGTGTTGTTCATGAACAGGGCCGTGAATCATTTTGCCAAAAATGACTCTTTTGAAGAGACCAATTTCCTAAACGAGGTTATGGAGAACCCGGAACTGATTCCTGAATTTAAACACTACAAAGTGGAAAAAGGGCCCAAGTACAGTATCGAGGATGTCTCTACTTTTGACATTGCCAACAAAGCGGTTTCCGACGCCAGAAAAAAAATTAAAAACGTCATTAATCTAGATACCAATATCCAGATAAAACTTGATTTCATCAATCCGGAATCGGCCCAAAAATTTGTAGAAAAAGGCTGGGACGAAGAGCGCCAAATGTACTATTATCTAGTCTACTTTAACAAAGAACAGAAAAGCTAGAAATTTCCATAAACTATCTGCCCCATATAGTTAAAAGGTATCCAGGGTTACAAAAAAAGGCCGAGAAATATGTCTTCGGCCCTATTCTTTAAAATATATTTAAAGAGGTTATCAAAAAATATGGAGTGTGGACCTATAAATTGATCTTGTTCTCTATAATTTGTTTCATACTAACATCTTCATAATTTCTCTTAACGAAATCCAATGCAAGTGCCAGGACTTCCCCCATGGTCTTACATTTTTTAAAGTCGATATCCCCTGTAAGATCATAAATGTGCTGTGAAAGGGCCGCAATATTATCGTCATTGGATATATCATCGGTCTTGACAATCGAAATTAATCTCTTAATACGGTTCCCAGAACTCAGAATTCTTTTGGCCACAATGGAACGCTCCTCTATTTTGTATTGATCAACGGAATTACGTTGTAACTTCTCCTTGACCAACATAACCATTTTATAGTTCTCCTTAAAAAATTGGGGCCTGTACACTTTCAATTTTCCCTCATAACACTGCTGGTCAAAATCTATAGCCCTTATTTTATATACCACATGATCAAAATCGTGGGTAGGGACAATAACATAGTTATAGGACCGCATATCCCCTAAAAGACGTATCATACATCGTTCATTGAACTTGACAAATTCCTTGGCCAACTGTGATTTTTCCGATTCCGTACATTTAGGTAAAAAATCCTTGATAAACACATCACCCGGAATACCGGCAATATGTTCCTCTATCAACGTATCCCCATATACCAAAAAGTTAAGGTTATAGGGCGATAACATATGCTCCAGTTCCAGTCCATAAATCCTGGAGGCATCGGTCCTTTTTACATAGAAATAAGTAAAATTGTCATTCAGTATATTCCTTACCTTGATCCTAAAGGGCTTGGAATTACCAAAAGTACAGTAGTCTACCGCATCTACATTTAAAAATGGAAAAATGCTATTGCTTCCATCGGAATGAAGTATGGAATATACTTTCTTAAGACTAATATCAATTTCAGTCCTGTCGAACTCACTGTAATACACCCGCACCCATAGCGTGTCCTCCTCTTTGGAATCGTAGACCACAATAGACCCTGAAAAGCGCAACAGATCCTCATAAAAAATTGGAATTTCAATTTTTCTGCTATAGTGCTCCAAATAGGCATCCAATTTACTATTGACTGGAAAGGCAGGCTTTTTCTTGGACATTAATCTTTCGGACATGGAAAAAACTTTAATTTGTAACAAAATAACGATTTCTTCGACAAGTAAGTACAAACTATCATAAAAACTATCCCATTTTGGAAACTATACTGACCGTAAACCAACTTACCAAAACATTTGGATATCTAACTGCCGTAAAAAACCTTTCCTTTAGTATTGAAAAAGGCAACGTATATGGCATCTTAGGGCCCAATGGTAGTGGAAAATCGACCACCCTGGGAATTGTATTGAATGTAGTGAATAGAACCGCTGGTAATTTTTCATGGTTCGGAGGCACTATCTCCACCCACGATGCCCTCAAAAAGGTAGGTGCCATTATTGAACGCCCCAATTTCTATCCATATATGACGGCCATCCAAAATCTGAAATTGGTCTGTAAGATCAAAGAGGTACCACAGGATAAAATTGAAGAAAAATTGGAAATGGTCGGACTACTGGAAAGAAAAAACAGCAAGTTCAGAACTTACTCCCTGGGAATGAAACAACGCTTGGCCATTGCCTCTGCCCTTCTCAACGATCCGGAAATTCTAATTTTGGACGAACCTACCAATGGTCTGGATCCGCAGGGAATACATCAAATAAGGGAGATCATAAAAAAAATTGCGGCACAAGGCACTACTATTCTTTTGGCATCGCACTTATTGGACGAGGTAGAGAAAGTTTGCAGTCATGTAATTATCCTTAGAAAAGGCGAAAAACTCTATTCGGGCCGGGTTGACGAAATGTTGACCAGTTATGGTTTCTTTGAGCTAAAGGCAACAGATGAACCTGCATTGTTGACCTACTTGCGCAACCAAGGCAGTTTTGGCCCCATTAAACAGGAAAATGGCGTGATTACCGCAATTTTGAAGGAAGAAATGCAGGCAAGTACCTTAAATCAAGACTTATTTAATAATGGGATTGTGCTATCGCATTTGGTGAAACGCAAAGAAAGTCTTGAGGAACAATTCCTTAGCTTGACCAACCATAAGGAATAACTGGTATAACACCCTTAAACGCATATAGTTATGTTACGATTATTACAGATAGAATTTATTAAATTATGGAACAATAATGCAAGCAGGGTACTTATCATTTCCTATTTTGTCCTTATCCTCTGCATGGCCTTGTTGGCCGCTATAAAATTTGACATTGGCCCCATACAGTTCCACGTGGCCGAACAGGGCATTTTCAATTTTCCATATATATGGCATTTGAATACTTGGATTGCAAGTGGATTGAAGCTCTTTTTTGCGATTATCATTGTATCCATGATGGCAAATGAATACAGCAATAAAACTTTAAAGCAAAATCTAATAGATGGGTTGAGCAAGAAAGAATTTATTGCCTCTAAATTCTTGACCGTTTTTGCCTTTTCGGTTATTTCCACCCTTTTCGTTTTTATAGTTTCATTGGTTTTAGGACTTTTTTATTCCGATTTCACGGAAGTATCCATCATATTTTCCGATTTGGAATATTTATTGGCTTATTTTTTTAAATTATTGGGTTTCTTTTCCTTCTGTCTTTTCCTGGGAATTTTGGTAAAACGATCTGCCTTCGCCCTGGGCTTTTTAATTATTTGGTTCGCTATTGAAAATTTGGGTATCCGGTTTTTAGTCTGGTGGCTGGCCGGAAAGGAAGCATCCGCTTCCGTAATGAAATACCTCCCCTTGGAATCCATGAGCAACCTGATCAAAGAACCCGCCTCAAGGTTTAAAGCAGTACAAAGTATGGTTGAGCAAGTAGGAGAACAATTTAATAAAGACTATGCCGTACATTCTTATGAAATATTGATTGTGGTTTGTTGGACGGTAATTTTCATATATCTTTCCTATGCCCTGCTTAAAAGACGCGATCTGTAAAGCCTGTAGTGTGAACACAAAGCCCTTTCGGCACTATTTAGTACAATGAATATAACTATGTCTGCAATTAGTTGTAGAAGTACTACCGTATTGCCCACTATTTATTAATTTTAGGTCATAAAACGAATATGATTGTTTAGCCTAATCCCTCCAAGGAAAAGATTGGACCAGATCATAGGAATACCAGAATACACTGTACATGAAATTTAAAGTTGTTTCCGAATTTAAACCTACTGGTGATCAACCCCAGGCCATAAAACAATTAAAAGAGGGGCTTGAGGCAGATGAGCGCTATCAAACCCTTCTTGGAGTAACAGGTTCCGGAAAAACTTTTACAGTTGCCAATGTCATAGAGCAGGTACAGCGACCTACCTTGGTATTGGCGCATAATAAAACCTTAGCCGCTCAATTATACTCTGAATTTAAGCAGTTTTTTCCTGAGAACGCGGTTGAATATTTTGTCTCCTACTATGACTACTATCAACCCGAAGCTTATATTCCATCAAGCGGCACCTATATAGAAAAGGACCTTTCCATTAATGAAGATATTGAAAAACTGCGCTTGAGTGCCACCTCTTCCCTATTATCGGGTAGAAGGGATATTTTGGTAGTGGCCTCGGTTTCCTGTTTATACGGTATAGGAAATCCTGTGGAGTTTCAGAAAAATGTTATAGGAATTGAGAAGGACCAAGTTATTTCCAGAACTAAATTCCTACATCAATTGGTACAAAGCCTGTACTCGAGAACTACTGCCGATTTTAGAAACGGAAATTTTAGGGTAAAGGGCGATGTAGTAGACGTTTTTCCGAGTTATGCCGATCATGCCTTCAGAATTCACTTTTTTGGGGACGAAATTGAAGAAATTGAGGCCTTTGACCCCTACAAGAACAAAATTCTGGAAAAGTATCAACAACTAAATATTTATCCGGCCAATATGTTCGTAACCTCCCCGGATGTACTACAGAATGCCATTCATCTAATTCAGGAGGATATGGTACTGCAGGTGGCCTATTTTAAAGAAATCGGGAAACACTTGGAAGCAAAACGCCTGGAAGAGCGTACTAATTTTGACTTGGAGATGATACGGGAATTGGGATATTGTTCAGGGATCGAAAACTATTCCAGGTATTTGGATGGCCGCGAACCCGGAACCCGACCCTTTTGTTTGTTGGACTATTTCCCAAAAGATTATTTAATGGTTGTTGATGAAAGCCACGTTACCATCCCACAGGTACACGCCATGTATGGGGGCGATAGATCAAGAAAGGAGAACTTGGTGGAATACGGCTTCAGGCTACCAGCAGCCATGGATAACCGTCCTTTAAAATTTGAGGAATTTGAAGCCCTTCAAAATCAAGTTATCTATGTAAGTGCCACCCCCGCCGACTACGAATTGGAACTAAGTCAAGGGGTATATGTAGAGCAGGTAATTAGGCCAACAGGGCTATTGGACCCCATAATTGAAGTGCGCCCCAGCTTGAACCAAATTGATGATCTCATAGAGGAAATCCACATAAGGGTGGAAAAGGATGAACGTACCTTGGTAACCACCTTGACCAAACGAATGGCCGAAGAATTAGCCAAGTATTTGACAAGAATAAATGTGCGCTGTCGTTACATACACAGTGATGTGGATACCTTGGAACGGGTAGAAATAATGCAAGATCTGCGCAAAGGTATTTTTGACGTACTCATTGGAGTGAACTTGCTAAGGGAAGGTCTGGATCTTCCAGAGGTCTCCCTAGTGGCCATATTGGATGCCGACAAGGAAGGATTTCTGAGAAGTGCAAGATCCCTCACCCAAACCGTTGGGCGTGCAGCCAGAAACCTAAATGGAAAGGCCATAATGTATGCGGATAAGATTACAAACAGCATGCAAAAAACAATAGACGAAACGAACTATAGACGTGAAAAACAAAGCACCTATAATCTAGAGAACAATATTACACCCACGGCCCTAAATAAAAGTTTGGACAGTGTTTTGGCCAAAAATTCCGTTTCCACCTATCATTTCGAAAATGAAGAAATGAAGGCAGCAGAACCCGACTTATTATATCTGACCAATGAGCAAAGGGAAAAAATGATAAGGGACAAAAGAAAGGCTATGGAAAAAGCGGCAAAGGAATTGGATTTTATGCAAGCGGCAAAGTTAAGGGACGAAATTAAATCGCTTCAGGAACAGGAATAAAAATCCATCACGATCGTTGAATTGATCTTTCACCTTAATTTTCCACAACAAAAAAGCGCTTCGATTTCCCGAAGCGCTTTTCCAACCAACCAACCAAACTATTGTATGTCACACAGGACACACAACTACTTGTAAACTTATGCTATTTCAATTAACCTTTTAGGCTTTGGCAAGGCCTCTTCTTTTTTGGGAAGAACAAATTTTAGGATTCCATCTTCGTAGGTAGCGTTAATTTTATCCAGGGAAATTGTTTCTGGTAAACTAAACACTCTCTTGAAAGATGAAAAAGTAAATTCCTTCCTGGTATACCCGTCATCTTCCTTATTTTCCTCATTTTTTACTTCGGAGGAAATTGTTAGGATGTCATTGTCGATTTCCACATTAAAATCTTCCTTCTTCCTACCAGGTATTGCCAGCTCCAATACATACTCACTATCAGTTTCCTTTACATTGGCGGCAGGTACGCTCTGTTTAAAGTGATCTACCCCACCAAACCAATCTGGTCTTAAAAATTCATTAATTAAGGATGGAAACACAACATTATTTCTTTTTACTAGACTCATGATTTTTATATTTTAAGTTATACTTTAAATTCTCATGAGCTAAAAGGCAAATGTTGTACCGAATGAATTTTAATGACATTATGTCGTCTTATTGAGGACAAAACAAGCCATTATGTCACCCTGTTAATTATTATAAGCCTTGAATATATTGATAAGGACGGAGGGCGGGACTACCTTGTCAGGATAATTGTGCATCACCGTAAGAACCTGTTCTATGGCCGCTTGGGGAAGACCAAATCCCAGACCTATATTGTGCAGCAGTTCTATTTCGACCAAACGCTGTTCCTGGTCCACATTCATAAGCAGTACCAATCTATGAAACTGAAGGATACGCTCCGCTTCGGATTTAAGCATAACCTTTTCAACCTTCTTATGAAAGAGGGAATCGAAGGTTTCCTTGTCAACATCCAATTGTTTCGCTACGCCCAGCAAAAAATCATATTCCGAATCCTTGATCTCCTTGTCTACCTTTGCAAAAGAAATCATTTGGGAAAGAATGCCCAACTTCTCAAGATACGTACTCATAAATTACAGTTTAACACTAAGTTACGTTAAATAGGATGGATTTCTTGTTTTAGTTGCAGGAAAGTACACCCAAACTAGCACCACATCCTATTTTTTTGTAATATCTTGTGAAAAAATTTATTATATGACCAATAATGATGTTCTTAAAAAATTAAGGGTTGCCTTAAAATTAAGGGATGATGAAATTGTAGAAATTTTAAAATTAGTCGACTTTAAAATTACTAAAAGCGAGTTGGGCGCTTTTTTTAGAAAAGAAGATCACCCCAACTATGTGGAATGTGGCGACCAAATTTTACGTAATTTTTTAAATGGGCTGGTCATACATTACCGTGGAACCAGGGAGAATCCAAAAGACCCGAAATTATCTTTGCCCAAACCTAAAAAAGAGCCCATTTTCAAAGCCCATCAAAAACCAGGATTCAAGGAGCAACAAAAAAAGAAAATAGACCACGACATTACCCCAGTTAAATACAAAAACAAAAAAAAGTCCTGATCTTCCAAGACTGGGCCGGATAACCTTCCGTTTTTTTCTCAACTTATAATAATATAAACACAGCTATCATTGGGCATACCATTTAACCTATATTTTTGAAATGGCCACAACCGGCTTGGTACGTTGGACGCTTATTGAACGATATTTGTAAAACCCTATTCAACAAAAAAGGCCGCACTGTAACAGTGCGGCCTTTTTTGTTGATTTCTATGCTTACGGGGCATTAGGCCAAAACTTCCTTCACCTTATCTGCCGCTTCTTGAAACTGAACCGCGGAATGTACGGCCAAACCAGAATTATCGATAATTTCCTTGGCCAATTCGGCATTGGTTCCCTGTAATCTTACAATAATAGGCACCTTTATGGCATCTCCCATATTTTTATAGGCATCCACTACTCCTTGCGCTACACGATCGCAACGAACAATACCTCCAAAAATATTGATCAGGATACATTTAACAGCAGGGTCCTTCAATATAATCCTAAAGGCCTCTTCTACCCTTTTGGCATCTGCGGTTCCACCTACATCCAAAAAGTTGGCTGGTTCGCCACCGGCCATTTTAATAAGATCCATGGTTGCCATTGCCAATCCTGCACCGTTCACCATACAACCTACATTTCCATCCAAATCGACGTAGTTGAGTCCTACGGCCCTTGCCTCTACCTCAATTGGATTTTCCTCTAGCAGATCCCTCATTTCAGCATATTGCTTTCTTCGATAAAGTGCATTATCATCAATGGATACTTTTGCATCCACGGCCATGATCTTATCATCGGAAGTCTTGAGAACAGGGTTTATTTCAAATAAACTCGCATCGCTCTCAACATAAGCCTTATATAAACTTGTAACAAACTTGGTCATTTCTTTAAAAGCCGTACCGGACAACCCCAAGTTAAAAGCTATTTTTCTTGCCTGAAAAGGCAAAAGTCCGGTAGCCGGATTTATTTCCTCGGTAAAAATTAAGTGGGGCGTTTTCTCTGCCACCTCCTCTATATCCATTCCACCTTCGGTAGAATACATAATCATGTTTCTCCCTGCGGCCCTGTTCAATAAAACGGACATATAAAATTCACTGGTTTCACTATCTCCAGGATAATAAACATCCTCGGCAACCAAAACCTTATGTACTTTTTTACCTTCTGCCGAGGTTTGCGGAGTAACTAAACTCATGCCTATGATAGCTCCAGCAATATCTTCTACCTCACGTAAGTTCTTCGCCAATTTAACTCCTCCTCCTTTTCCCCTGCCACCTGCGTGTACCTGGGCTTTAATTACATGCCAACCGGTTCCGGTTTCCTGGGTCAATTGTTTGGCAGCGTCCACTGCTTCCTTGGCATTATAAGCCACTAAACCGCGTTGAATGCGTACTCCAAAGCTCGCTAAAATCTCTTTTCCTTGATATTCGTGAAGGTTCATAAATTGAAGGTTCTATTTGTTCAGTTGCAAAAATAGGAAACACAACGGATTTACCCTAATTAAATAAAACAGAAAAATGCATACCGCCACAGACAAGCAACTTGGACAGTCAGTTAGATTGAAATGGACAAATAATCAGGCCAGGTGTTTCCAAATTGCAAAGACGCAAACTCCAAAACAAACCCTGCCAATCAATTATGGAAAAAGGCCAAGAGTCAAGGCATCACGTCAGAAACTAAGCCAAAATTACAGCATATCCGTACCTCCATCGCATTTCTATACATTTCTAATTTTGAAACAGGCCATAACAATTGGATATTTCCACGAACCTGCAAGAATATTACAGAATAATAAATTTCCAAGAGCAAACCTGGCCATCCGAGATCAAGCTAAATTTTAAAATCCATAAAATCTATAGGGTCGAAATTTTTAAAATGTCCGTTCATCCCTATCATTTCCTTGGATTGGTTTACCTGTTTCAACACCTGAATGGTATTTGTTAAATGTGCTTTAATAAACAAGAGGCGCTCACTAAAATAGGCCATTTTCAAGAGTTTGTATTCCTGTGACAGGGAAAGTCCTATCTTATGAATCAATTGATAAATATTGAAATTTTCATCCGTAAGCCCCATGATGGACACATCCATTAGGCCATAAAGTTCAACGATCAGATCAAGGACGTTTTTCTTTAAACTTGCAACACTGTCGTCAAAATAGGGCATATACTCCACCCTACCAGCAGCGTACAATTTGCCGTCCATAATTTTTTGGAAGGTATTTATTTTAAAGGTGCGCCGGCCAATACAAATAATATCGAGTTCTCCTGTATCATAGGTTTTTATTATTTCCTTTAATTCCAGTTCCGCTCCGTATTCCATTTCCCCTTCAATATATACTGGAACCCCAAAATTCGTAGTCGTTTCCCTAACATCCCTTATCAATTGTTTGTAGCGCTCTTCAAAAATGTGAAGGGCCACAATTTCACCCGGAAAAAAAACGGACGGTAAAGGAAACATAGGTAGCAGCATAAAATTTTGTTACAAATTACAAGGGACAACTCAACAATTAATCAAGTACAACTCAAAAAATGTTACATTATTAACAATATGTTACATTTTTCAACTATTGCTATATATTTTTGCTCAAAAACAATAAGTAGTCTAGATTTGCATAAAATTTTTAAAAATGCGAAACACTGACTTATTAAAGATAGCAAAAACTTATGGTGATCCAGTCTATGTATACGATTCTGAAAAAATAATTTCCCAGTTTCATAGATTGACCAATGCATTTAAAGACGTAAAGAAATTACAATTAAATTACGCCACAAAGGCACTTTCAAATATAGCCATTTTAAGATTGATGAACAGTTTGGGAAGTGGCTTGGATACAGTTTCCATACAAGAGGTACAATTGGGGCTCATGGCCGGTTTTAAACCCGCCTCCATTATTTTTACGCCAAATGGGGTATCCTTGGAAGAGATTGAAGAAGCTGCCAAATTGGGAGTCCGCATCAACATTGACAATTTATCCATTTTGGAACAGTTTGGAAGCAAGCATCCGGATATTCCTGTATGCATTAGGATAAATCCACATGTAATGGCCGGAGGAAATTCCAAAATCTCCGTAGGTCATATAGATTCCAAATTCGGCATCAGCATTCACCAAATACCCCATTTGCTCCGTATCGTCAACTTGACTAAAATGAAGGTGAATGGGATACACATGCACACGGGAAGCGATATATTGGATATAGATGTATTCCTTTACGCCTCCGAAATTCTTTTCGAAACGGCCAAAAATTTCCAAGATCTCGAGTTTATAGACTTTGGAAGTGGATTTAAAGTTCCTTACAAAGAGGGGGATATTGAAACCAATATTGAGGAGTTGGGCAAAAAATTAGGAAAACGTTTCAATTCTTTTTGCAAGGAGTATGGCAGGGAATTGACCTTGGCTTTTGAACCCGGTAAATTTTTGGTAAGTGAGGCCGGTTTCTTCCTGGCAAAAGTTAATGTGGTAAAACAAACCACATCAACTGTTTTTGCCAGTATCGACTCTGGATTCAACCATCTTATCCGTCCCATGTTTTATGGAGCCAATCACAGCATTGAAAATATTTCCAACCCGGAAGGACGTGAACGCTATTACTCCATTGTAGGCTATATTTGTGAGACGGATACGTTTGCGAGCAATAAACGCATCAGCGAGATTTCAGAAGGTGACATCCTTTGTTTCAAAAATGCGGGCGCCTACTGTTTCACTATGGCCAGCAATTACAACTCCAGATTTAGACCCCCGGAGGTTTTATGGCATAAAGGAAAGGCAATCCTTATAAGGGAAAGGGAATCTTTTGACGACCTTATAAAAAATCAGATCGATGTAAAGGACCTATTCACAGCTGTTAAAGAAAAGGTAATAGCAAAATAAAATTGCTGAATTTTCGTTAGTTTTGTTGATGTTAACGGACTAATCCTTTAAAAAATGGTCATGAAATCAGTTTCCAATACATTTTTCAAAATAGTTGTTTTATTTGGCCTAGCCATTTTACCCATCGGTAGCATGGCACAGGAAGTAAAATGGCTTAGTTGGGATGAAGCGGCCAAACTGGCGGAAACTGATCAAAATCCAAAGAAAATTTTCATTGACGTCTATACCGATTGGTGCGGTTGGTGCAAAAAAATGGACAAGGACACCTTTCAGAATGCAGAAGTTGCGGAATATATGTCCAAAAACTACTACATGGTAAAGTTGGATGGTGAAGGTAAGGAACCCATAGTCTTTAAGGGCAAAACCTTTAAGTTTGTTCCTTCCGGCAGAAATGGGTACCACGAATTTGCAGCCGCACTGATGCAAGGTAAAATGAGTTATCCCACAACCATATTTTTAGATGAAAAAATGAATATGCTCTCTCCTGTTCCGGGCTATCAAAAACCCGAACCTTTCCTGAAAATAGCTAAATATTTTGGTGACAATATACACAAGGAGAAAGATTGGAACACCTATGATAGTGAAAGCAAATAGTAGGACGAAAAATATAGATAAATAAAAAAAGCCGGTAAACCGGCTTTTTTTATTTATCCATATATCCAAGTATAACCTACCTGCTATAGTTGGGTGATTCCTTGGTAATAGTTACGTCATGTGGATGGCTCTCATTGATGCCACTTGCTGTAATCTTAACAAATCTTCCTGTCTCTTTTAACGTTTCAATATCCTTGGCCCCGCAATATCCCATCCCGGCACGAAGACCCCCTATAAACTGATGGATACTTTCATAAAGATCTCCTTTATACGGTACCCTACCTACAATTCCTTCCGGCACCAATTTTTTGATATCATCTTCCACGTCCTGGAAATATCTATCCTTACTACCTTGTTTCATGGCTTCCACAGAACCCATCCCCCTATAGGATTTAAACTTACGCCCTTCATAGATAATCGTCTCACCTGGTGACTCTTTTGTCCCTGCCAACAAGGAACCCAACATTACCGTATCTGCGCCAGCGGCGATAGCCTTGGGTATATCTCCAGTATATCGTATTCCTCCATCGGCAATCACCGGCACCCCACTTCCCTTAATAGCGGCAGCTACTTCCAAGACCGCCGAAAATTGGGGAAAGCCAACTCCTGCTACCACACGAGTGGTACAAATGGAACCGGGACCTATACCGACTTTCACAGCATCGGCTCCCGCCTCTACCAAATACTTCGCGGCTTCCGCTGTTGCAATGTTACCTACAATAACTTCCAAATCGGGAAATCTCTTTTTTACTTCCTTTAATACCGTTACCACACCCTTGGTATGGCCATGTGCAGTATCTATCACAACGGCATCTACCCCTGCGTTCACCAAAGCTTCCGCCCTATCAACGGCATCACCGGTAACACCTAATGCCGCAGCTACCCGTAATCTTCCATAATGATCTTTATTGGCTATAGGTTTTTGGGTAAGCTTTGTAATATCCCTAAAGGTAATTAATCCAACAAGCTTGTAATCCTTGTCTACAACTGGTAATTTTTCAATTTTATTTACCTGTAAAATATCCTCTGCCTGCTCTAAGGAGGTCCCTTCCGCTACGGTAACAAGATTTTTGGAAGTCATGACCTCGGAAATGGGTCGATCATTATTTTTTTCAAAACGCAGATCCCTATTGGTGACAATTCCGATCAATTTACCTTCGCCATCTACAATAGGTATTCCACCTATGCTGAATTCCTTCATGTTTGCTTTGGCATCCCTGACCTTCGAATTTAAAGGTAAGGTAACCGGGTCTATGATCATACCACTTTCCGCTCGTTTTACCTTGCGTACCTTCAGCGCCTGCTGTTCTATGGTCATGTTCTTATGCAATACACCAATTCCACCCTCCTGGGCAATGGCAATGGCCATACGCGATTCGGTAACGGTATCCATAGCTGCCGAAACGATGGGAACATTGATCGTAATGTTTCTAGTAAATTTTGTTTGAATATTGACTTCCCTGGGAAGTACTTCTGAAAAAGCTGGAACCAAAAGTACGTCATCGTACGTAAGACCTTCTCCAACAATTTTATTTAGGTGAGCTTGCATAGCAATTAAAGATTAATTGCGTGCAAATATACTACATTTTAAGGAACTGATAAACAGATATTGTGTTAATTGACAATTACCCTTTTCTTACACAATTGATAGACCACCAAGAAGGCAGCAATACTATAGCTGATGGTCATTACAATTCCGGAAAGAATAACCACATATTTCATCCACAATAGCCCCGACCACAATAAATAAATGCCTCCAAAAGTTAAAATCACGGATAACAATGGTTCAATGGTCAAGAACATTTTAAGTTTATAGGGTATTTTGGTAAGCCAAACGAGACCGCCAAGTAGAAAAAAAATGAGCGACATGGAAAGAATATGGGTATGGATTATGGTTAGCATTTCCCGTTTCCCTTTTTTAAACTTCATTACCTCGGCCTGTTCATCGTTCTCATTTCCCAAATAATTTTCCACAATTCCATGGGGTGAGGTCGTACTTGTTTCGGAAACAAATAACAGGCCGGTATAAAAACCGATGCTCAAAACCAGAACAAAAGTGGCAACAAACCATTTTATTCCCTTGGGCAATGTCAGTAATAGACCATCATACCCCATTAAAACATCTTTTTTTCTTGCAGGATTCCAACGGTTTGCAAAAGATTATCCAGTGATGTAGTCATGGATCGCACCGAAATTGTTGCGCCTGCAATACCGTCTATATTGGTTTCATGACTAACCCTATCCTTTCCCGTTTTTCCGGTAAACTGTCCCAGCCATCTTTTACTTCCGATTTCCCCACCATATTCCTCTCGATAAATCAAGACTTTTGAGTGGATGATTTCCAAATTGGGATTAAAGATGACCAGATAATCGAACTGCGCCGTTTTACTGGGGGCCTGATCAACAAAGGCATAACCCAACAAGGTTTTGCCCTGTTTTATTTGAAAGAAATTATCCTGGGTAATTTTGGTTGGAAGTTGTTCGTTAACTGTCTTTGAAACCGTAACGGGTATGAAGGTATAGTTGGTAGTATCAAATACCCTCTCCACTTCCTTATCCATTTTCTTCTGGACATTTTTCGGGATTCCAAACCCAAAAAATACCATTGAAAATATTGTAAAAACAACTGTTATCCGTTTTCGAGAATTCATGCCCCAAATATACCAATTTAGAATCATTTTTAATAATGTTGAGGATATTTAGCGAAATGCATCGAAAACCTCTTTTTCTGGATTAGAACCAAACCCCTATACCAAAATTCAATACATTCTGCAGATCACTATTGTCCACTTCGTCGGATCTAAATTGGTAATCCCCTTTCAACACAACCCCAGGGGCCAAATGATAGGTAAGACCTGTTGTTACATCCGTTCTGTTATAAGCATCGTTCCTTATTAGTCCACCAGCTGTATCGGCATGGGTATCAAATTTTTCATATCTGGCAAAAGCGAACAATTTTTGTTCCTTGCCAGCTGGCAATAGGTTATAGGCACCTTCCACATACCAACCTTGCAAGGCGCTACCTAAATTTCCACCCGTCAAGGCATTATAATCCTCTGTATCGGAAAGGGAGGCATATATAAATTGCCCCCTAGCGGTAAAATTCCCCAATGCATATCGTGCATCCAAGCCAACCATTGATATTCCAATATTTGCTCCTGTAAGTTCCTCAACATCATCGGTTGCCTGGGTTTTTCCAAAATATCCGGAAAGTCCCAAGCGTAGGCCGGGGATTCCATAATAATCCAATTTGGTTGAAAGGGTTGGACTATCTACTGTAGATTTGATTCCCTTTTGTCTTCCGCCCCTTAATCCACTGGAGCCTTTCAATGCTCCACTGATGCCTCCTTCGCCATCCGCTTCGGTAGATTTAAAGCCATTGAATATATAGGCTTGATACCCCAAAGAAAGATCGTTTAACCTACCAAAAACACCAACACCAAGCTCCCTCCAGGTGGTGGGGACTATAACATTGTCCATGGCCGGACGTTCTGTACCGTTAAAAGTTGTGGGTTCATGGTATTCGTTAACGATTCCCATTGGCACCAACATAAGTCCACCTCTTAAATTAACACTATTTCCAAGATTATAGTTAACAAAGGCCTGTTCTATGTATACCTCCTCAACGTGCTCAAATTCTATCTCAGTAACAAATTGGGCCTTATCATTGAATCTATATCCCAAAAGCAGTACCAACCTTTGAACATCCAACTCTCCATTGTCACCTTCAGGCTGATTGTAAAGCATTTCCCCATAAGCCCCTACAGTAACAGCCGACCCATAATTACCAGAAAGTAAACGTTGGGCCGCATTCAATTGTTTCTGGGGATCTAAGGTGATTGAATCATTAGCGGTTTGAGCAAATACAGCAGTTGCGAATAGTAAACCGAATAGTAACGAAATTCTTTTCATTATACGTTTGTTCTTATTTGGATTGGATAAATATAATTTTCGGGTGCAAATATAAGTGCCCCGACCAATCTGGCAAAGTTAATTTATACTAAATCTAAATAAATGAGAAAATTTAACAATTGGCGAAACCCATTGTTGTATGTTTTTTTATCGGGATTAAAGTGAGATTAATTCCATTGGAATGCAAAGTATTCGCATGGTTCGGAACCTACATTCTTAATGGCATGGGGTACATTTGAAGGCAGAAAATATAAGTCGCCCTTATTGGCCCTATAAACCTCGTTTCCAATTTCCATTTCGGTTTGCCCACTAATTACCAGCACGACCTCTGCAGCATAGTGGGTATGGGGCTCATGGCTCTTTATATCTGGATTTAATGTTGTAACATGCATTTCATAATAAGGACACATGGCCGTGGAACGATGAAAGTAATTCCTAACCCCTCCCTTGTCATGTGCTTTAAATTCCAAAGCAGCAAAATCAACTATCTGTGATCCACCATCCTTTTTACCCCTTTTCAAATCCAGTTCGGATTTTGATTTATAAATCATCGTATAGTAGGTACTTTTTGGAGTTATACTTTTTACAGCACCTTTATCACCGGGCATTATAACTATCACACTGTTTTTGCCCACCATTTTATTTTTGCCCTTGACTTTTACTTGGATTTGCCCTTCCTTAACAATCAATATCTGCTCCCTATCCCGATGATACACTTTTTGGATATCCAATTTATCTAAGAGTTGTACCATTTTAAATTCCATTTCGGAAAAATGTACGGTCTCCCCTTTTACCATTGAATAATCGGTAGCACTGTCCGTAGATTGGTAAACTCCCTCCCTTATCCTTTTGGGAACTACATCACTCCATAGCCAGGCCAGGGATTCCGGTAAAATTGCGCCTCCATGTTGCCCGTTATGACCTCCCGTACCCCTTTCAAACTTAAAATTGTATCCTTTATACGCCAAGGCCGATTCCATCTGTAGGTTTGCTAACCACCAATCCCCGTATTGATTGTTCAGATCTTGGGAACCGTCCTGTAAAAAAACTTTGATGTTTTTGGCCTTCTGGGTTCTGATCATGGAAGGATAATTGTGTCCACCCCTTATATCCGTGAAACTTCCAATATGGCTCATTACCTTATGAAACGCCTCAGGATAAAACCAGGCAGCCGAAAAGGCACATATACCCCCTGATGACATTCCTGCAATGGCCCTGGACTCAGGATTCTTGGAAATATTATATTTTTTTTCAATTTCGGGTATCATCTCCTCTATCAGAAATTTTCCATAAGTATCCGAAACCGTATCATATTCCAGGCTTCTATTTGAAGATCTCCAAGGGCTTTCCACTTCAGGAGCATCCAAGGCATGTCCAGGATTTACAAACAGCCCAATGGTCACAGGCATCTTCCCCTGTGCAATAAGATTGTCAAAAACTACGGGGACTTTAAATTGGCCCAAGGTGTCCACATAGGCATGGCCATCCTGAAATATCATTAAAGCTGTTGGCACGTCATTATTGTACTGACTAGGTATATAAAGATAAAAGTCCCTGGAGGTATTGGGATAAATTTTGCTTTTCCAATTATATTTACTCACCTTACCCTTTGGTATTCCTTCATAGGATTTGGAATTAGGCCCTATTTCATAATTTTCTTGGGAATGGACCAAGGGTGAAAACAATAATACAAATGGACATAGTAAATAAAACAATAAGGAGTGTACTAGAAGATATTGATTTTTCATTTTGGAGTAGTTAGGATGTTGGTTCTGCAACAATATAATCAATATATCGGCATCATATACATATTATACTTTTGACCAATAGGTTGCCACCTGCCCTAATACGACCAGGATCATATTTTTACGATTGTCTTTTCAATACTGGGAGAATAAGTCCGATGCCTTATTATATGCCGCTTCAAAAGCCATCCAATTAACACTGGTGTCGGCCTTGACAGCTGTAAAATAGGATAACATTTTTTCTGTGGGCATATTTCCTGTTAGCTCATCCTTTGCCATAGGGCATCCCCCAAAACCTTGTACGGCTCCATCAAATCTGCGACAGCCTGCCTGATATGCAGCATCGACTTTTTCATGCCATTTTGCCGGTGTAGTATGCAGATGCGCTCCAAATTCAACTTCAGGGAATTTTGGAATCAGGTTGGAAAATAAATAGTCGATTACTTCTGGGGTCGAAGATCCCACCGTATCCGAAAGTGATAAAATCTTCACTCCCATTCCTGCCAATTTGGTAGTCCATTCTCCTACTACCCCAACACTCCACGGATCCCCATAAGGGTTACCGAACCCCATGGAAATATAGGTAACCACTTCCTTGCCTGAGTCATCTGCTATCCTTAATATCTCTTCCAAGGTAGCTACCGATTGAGCAATGGTCTTGTGTGTATTTCGCATTTGAAAATTCTCCGATATGGAAAAAGGATAACCCAAATAGTCAATGGAACTATGTTCAGCGGCATCCATTGCTCCCCTCACATTGGCAACTATAGCCAATAGTTTACTGCTGGTCATGGACAGGTCCAATCGGGATAGTACTTCGGCCGTATCCACCATTTGTGGAATCGCCCTCGGCGAAACAAAACTCCCAAAATCGATAGTATCAAAACCACAATTCAAAAGGGATTGAATGTACGTTACCTTTTTTTCTGTTGGAATAAAAGTTTTGATACCCTGCATGGCATCTCTTGGACATTCTATTATTTTAATGGTATTGGACATTCCCCTGCTTAAGCTTTATCAAAATTAATATTATTTATCAGATATCAACAGATAAACAGCAATACCCAAAAAAACCACAATCTGAAGCCATTTTAAGATTTTCCCCAATTGCCTGTGCTCAGATAAATAATTCGAAATAGTTCCCGAAAGGATGGCTATAACACTAAAAATAGTAAATGACACCAATATGAATATCCCGGCGAGCACGTAGAACTGCACAACAATATTTAAATAATTACTGAACAAAAACCCAGGAAAAAAAGCCAGAAAAAATATTGTAACCTTGGGATTAAGAACGTTCATTATAAATCCTTGTTTATAAAGGGTCCCCAATGATTTCCTTTTCACGCCCCTATCGGATATTTCCAGATGATCACTACTCCTAAATACCTTATACGCCAAAAAGACCAGGTAAATAGCTCCGAACAACTTTATGACAAAAAATAAATTTGGATTTTGCTTAATTATAGCGGAAACCCCAAAGGCCAGTAAGGTGGCATGTACCAAACAGCCCGTCATTAGTCCCGCGACCGTGGCTATTCCATATTTCTTGCCATTGGTCATACTCTGGATCAGCACAAAAATATTGTCCGGCCCCGGGGATATAGCCAACGCTGCCGTAGCCAATACGAACGTTAATAAAATATCGTAATTCAATTTGCTGTTATTTATGAATGGACAAAGGTCTGAAATTATCAATAATTAGTAGTTTTTCATATAAATATATGGCATAAATCGCAGGAAAAGACTTGGTCTTCTTAAAGACACCGACTCAAGGACCAGCGGAATCAACCAGAAACCGTACCATAGAAACAGCATCTGTTCCATTATTGTATTTCTTTAAGCCAATGGCTTTGGACCTACTTCCGTAACCTAAACGGTGGATAAATATCCCACCAACGAACTACCTTATGTATCTTTTTTATATCTTCCACAAAAATTAAATTATGAAACCAGTTTTTTATACCGCAAGCTTATTGGCTGCAATATTATTAATGAGTTTTAACAGCCCTAATACCTATAATTTGAAAGAGGATACAAGTATGGAAAATTCCAAAAAACAGGACAGCGTATTACGCCATGTAGTACTTTTTAAATTTAAGGCCAACACCTCCAAAGAGGACATTGCAAAAGTAGAGGCCGCTTTTAGTGCCCTACCTGCTAAAATACCGCAGATAGTAGGTTATGAATGGGGCCTTAACAATAGCCCTGAAGGTTTGGACAAAGGGTTTACCCATTGTTTTTTCCTGACTTTCAACAGCGAAGAAGATCGTGCCATATATCTACCCCACCCAGACCATAAGGCTTTTGGCGCTATATTGACTCCACATTTGGAAGATGTTACCGTGGTGGATTATTGGACCAAATAAAAAAAATAGGCGTCATTTATTGAGGCTTCCAAAGAAAAATAGGAAATAAAAACAGGCTTGCCCATTACGGGATAAGCCTGTTTTTATTTTAAAAAAATATAAGGAACAAGAACTATCCCTTTCAGTTGATGGACCTTTTAATAATGGCCTTATTGATTCTCTTTATAAGCGCCGGGCCTTCATAGATAAAACCTGTATATAATTGGACCAAATCAGCACCAGCGTCCAATTTCTCAAGAGCATCTTCCGCTGAATGAATTCCTCCGACCCCAATAATAGGAAATGCTTTATTGCTTTTTTGGGACAAAAACCGTATAACTTCTGTACTTCTGTTGCCAAGTGGTCGCCCACTTAAACCTCCGGTTTCTTCTTTTAACAAAATATCGGATTTCAAATTATTGCGGGCAATAGTTGTATTGGTAGCAATGACACCATCTATGTCCGTATCCTGGACAATGCCTATAATATCCAGTAATTGGTCATTTGTTAGATCGGGCGCTATTTTTAAAAGTATTGGTTTCAGCTTACTGTCCTTAGCTTTTGCCAATTTGGTATTTTCCTTTTTCAATTCCTTTAACAAAGCCGTCAAAGGTTCCCTATCCTGAAGTTCCCTAAGGCCGGGAGTATTTGGTGAGCTAACATTTACAACAAAATAATCCACATGGTCGAACAGGGCATCAAAACATATTAAATAATCCTTTGCTGCAAGTTCATTGGGCGTCACCTTGTTCTTTCCTATATTGCCACCGATCAATACACGATGCCTCTTTTTAAGATTTTCAACAGCATCGAAAACACCCTGGTTATTAAACCCCATTCTATTTATGATGGCCTGGTCCTTCTTTAAGCGAAACAAGCGTTTTTTGGGATTTCCCTCCTGAGGCTTGGGAGTCAAAGTACCTATTTCAATAAAGCCAAATCCAAAGTCGGAAAGTTCATTGTACAACTTGGCATCCTTGTCGAAACCTGCTGCCAAACCTACTGGATTTTTAAATTTCAACCCAAACAATTCACGTTCCAAACGAGGATCATTGACCAAATATATGGCCCTAAATATCCCGGCAAATCCTAAACTGGAAAAAAAGCGAATGGTCTTAAAAATAAAATGGTGAACCCTTTCTGGATCAATTAGAAAAAGGATTGGGCGGATAAGCTGCTTATACATTTAAATTATTTTCCGCAAAAATACAAACTACCCGAGCTAAACCATCTTAAACACAGGCTTTTTATTAACATTTAGCATAAGTTATTCCATTACTACCTCAAGTGGCTTCCGGGATACTTCCTGACAAAGCGCAACGTATCTTTGGTATTGTTTTTCATTGAAAAGTGCTAGCAGTTTAAGATCGTATTTTTTAAAAATTTGCTTCATTCTCTCCTCCAGAACCTTATACTTCGCTCCCAAGGCCGTTAAATCCTCAGGCGTACTTTGCGGGTGGGTTTCAAAAAGGTTTTTCCGTTCTTCGTCCAATAATCGGGTTTCAATTTCCAGTGCCGCCTTAAACTCCTCCAAGTTGGTTATCTGATCATCTTTAAGTTGAAATATCTGTATTATGGTATCCGATTCCGTAGCTCCAATGGCCAAACTACATTCCTGTTGCGCCTGTGTAGACATACAAAATCCGACAATAAGAACCAAGGTTGAAAAAACTTTTTTGAACATAGATTTTTGTGCTGGTTTAAAATACAAATATAAGGTATAAATATAATGACTTGCCGCGCCATAAGGCATCTTTAAATATAAACAAATTGAAGAATAAAGGGTATTAAACCTCAGGGCAGGCCTGTCTGCCGACATAGGCAGGCCTGTCTGCCGACAAAGGCAGGCCCTGAACCCAATAATAGGGATCGACCCAAGGGTAGAGGTATTGAACCTAGATCCCGCCGAAATAAGGCGGGATTAGTTCAACTTGCAATTTTTAGTGCGTCTTACCGACTTCTCAAAATTGAGTTTCACCAATAAAATACATAAGTGGAACATTACACTGGCATGCCAAATCAGATGGCACCGAGCAATAGGGCCCACCATATAATCCAAGACAGTTATCACAGCAGGACTAAATAAAAAATAATAAGCTGTATTTTTGATTAAAATTTAGTTTTATGCAACACATTATAGACCGGTTCATTAGTTATATAACCATAGACACCCAAAGCGACCCTAACTCCAATACCACTCCTAGTACCGAAAAGCAATGGACACTGGCCCATAAATTAGTGGAGGAACTCAAGCAAATAGGAATGGAGGATGTTGTTATTGATGACAAGGCTTACATTATGGCCACATTACCCGGTAATATGGAAAAAGAGGTACCTACAATTGGGTTTATTTCCCATTTTGATACTTCTCCAGATTTCACGGCCACTGACGTAAAACCACAAATAATCAAGGATTATAATGGAGGCGATATTGTTCTGAACAAGGCGGAAAATATTATTCTCTCTCCGAGTTATTTCGATGACCTGTTGCTGTACAAGGGCAATACCCTTATCACCACAGATGGCACCACATTGTTAGGTGCCGATGATAAGGCCGGAATTACAGAGATCATTACGGCCATGGAATATTTAATACAACATCCGGAAATTAAACATGGTACCATTAGAGTAGGTTTTACCCCGGACGAAGAAATTGGCCGCGGCGCACACCATTTTGATGTTGCAACCTTTGGAGCCGATTGGGCCTATACAATGGATGGCAGCCAAATTGGGGAATTGGAGTATGAAAACTTTAATGCGGCAGGTGCCAAAATAACGATTAAGGGAAAAAGTGTACATCCTGGGTATGCCAAAGGTAAAATGGTCAATGCCATTTTGATCGCAAACGATTTTATTTCCCAATTACCAGGACATGAAGTTCCTCAAAAAACTACGGGAAGGGAAGGTTTCTTTCACGTGCACCACATTAAAGGGGAAATTGAGCTTGCCGAAATTGAACTGATCATAAGGGATCACGACCTTAAAAAATTTAAACAGCGTAAAGAACTATTACATCATATCACGGAAAAATTAAATGCGGAATACGGGGAATTCGTAACGTTGGATATCAAGGACCAATATTTTAATATGCGCGAAAAAATTGAACCTGTAATGCATATCGTCGATATCGCCAAAGAGGCTATGGAAAGCTTACATATTAAGCCTATAATCAAACCCATACGAGGTGGCACCGACGGTTCGCAACTGAGCTACATGGGACTTCCATGCCCCAATATATTTGCAGGCGGACATAATTTCCACGGTAAATATGAGTATGTCCCAGTGGAAAGCATGCAGAAAGCGGTTGATGTTATCGTAAAAATTTGCGAAATTACAGCCGCAAAGGAGTAAGCTATACTGCTCTAAAACCTTGCTTTTAATATCTCTGTAAGGCATCATGAACAATCAGGAAAAGATAGAAGCCTATTATGCAAAAGAACAACCCTTTAAGGAAGCCATAGGGCTTTTGCGGAAATTGGCCCTTAAAACCGAACTTTTGGAAACTTACAAATGGGGTGTTCCGGTATACACCATAGATAAAAAGAATGTTCTTGGTATTTTGGCCTTTAAACATCATTTTGGAATATGGTTCTATAATGGCGCCTACTTAAAAGACCCAAAAAAAGTACTGGAAAATGCCCAAGAGGGTAAAACAAAGGCCATGAGACATTGGAGGTTCACCTCTATAACCGATATAGACAAAGCGGCCGTTTTAACCTATTATCATGAAGCTATTGCCAACCAAAAAAAAGGATTGGTACTAGTTCCCAAAAAAAATATACCCATTGCCATACCCTCCTTGTTAAAAAAAGCTATGGAAAGCAACAATGCCTTAAAAACAAATTTTGAAAGCATAACACCCTATAAGCAAAGGGAGTACTGCGAATACATTAAGGAGGCCAAACAAGAAAAAACAAAAATCGCGCGCTTGGAAAAAAGTGTCGCACTCCTATTACAAGGGCTGGGGCTGCACGACAAATACAGGAAGGGGTAGAAAGTGGTCAGTAGTCAGTAGTCAGTAGTCAGTAGTCAGTATCAAAAAAATAAATGGAATTGGATATTCCAATCCTGTCCTGATGTATTTGATTTATTTCGTGGTATTTTCCAATACTATTATTGACGGTCCGTTGGACAGCCATTTTTGGCCCAGGCCAGTCGTATCCCCTAATGGTAAGAAATACACAAAAGACCCAAGGGCCAAGTCAATATCCCCATCCGCATCCATATCCTCCGCATCCATTACGATCCATCGTCCTTTGAACGATTCCGGAAAGGAGTAGGCCTCAAATTTCATATTACCCTTATTTTCCAGATATACGAAACTCTCTTCTGGAGTGCTGGCATAGTCAGGAAAAAATGAAATGGCAGCAATATCCAAGTCCCCGTCCAAATCATAATCTCTGGGCATTGCTTTATAGGCCCCGTTTAAATGGTAGAAGTAAGATTGCTTAAAATTTAATTCCCCATCGTTAAGAAATATATAAACACCGTGATAGTCTTTTAAGATGGGGGTTTTATCGGCATTATCCCCACAGACATATAAGATATCATCCAAACCATCGCCATTAAAATCTACCAACTCCATATACTGGGAACCGTTGAGAGGAAGAAAAGACAACAATCTTTTGGCCAAAAACGTGCCATCTCCCTGATTTTGATAAAATACAACCCCTTCATCCCCTTGGGCCATAAGCACAAAAATATCTTGGAGACCATCCCCATTGGCATCCTTTATCACTGCAGTAATGGCACCCGACCTATAGTCTAACTCCCTCATCGTATATGTATCGCCTCCCATATTTTCGTACCAAACCAGTTTTCCGGTTTCATTGCCGTATTCACAGGCAACCACGTCTTCCAATCCATCGTTATTTAAATCCCCATATGCCATATTTACCGGCCTTTGCAAATTGGGAATCACCTCATTGGAAGTGTATGAATCTGTTGTTCCCTTGGTAAATATTTTTTGTAAAGCCCCATCCGACACGTCATTGGGAAAAATGTTTTTCCCTGCAGTTGTCAAATAAATAGTATCATAACTTTCGTAATAATGCACAGGCGCCGTTTTAAGTCCAAGAACAAAATCCTTTTCAAGATCTTTGGTCAGAAATGTTAGGCTATTTATATTTCGTTTACTATCTGCGAATACCACTCCCCTATTTTCCGGAAGGATTTTCACCATGGTCGTTAGGGCGGGAATATGGGAAAAAGCAGGCTCCCTGTATTTAAAATGCTCAAGCCACATTTTAATTTTTTTCGTCTTTTTGGGGGGTATAAGGGAGTCAGGTGCACGGTCAAGGTAATAATCCACTATTTTATTCCAATCCGCTTCGGCAATAAGTGGTCTTTCCGGAAATATATTCGCTTTTTTGACCACTTCCCCGCTTCTGCCCTTGTCAAAGAGGCTGTCTGGTCTTACATGCCCTTTATAAATTCCCAATCGATGGCCCATTGCAGGAAGTACATCGTTGTGCCAAACGGACTTTGGCAACAATTCCGGTTTCACCAAAAGATGGCAACTGGAACAATGAATTTTGGCCAATTGGTTTCCCGAGAGATTAGTGGCGGGAATTTCCTTGAATTCCGTCTCCTGTAATTCCTTTTTGTTTCCGGAACAGGAAAATAGCAAGCCTATAAGGAGGGCGAGCGAAAAAATATTCTTCATGCGATTTTATATAATAAACAGGAATTCGATAAAAAATGTCCTCCCAATATTTCCTAATCTACGAAGATACTGCCGAATTTTCAAGTATGAAGTCAATATCGCGCACTACATTGGTTTTAGAAAGTGTATATTTATGAAGAGGAGAATTAATCTACAGAAAAAAAACTATGCCATTCCTACTAAAAGAAAGGTTGCCAGCATCCATAATATAAGACTTAAAATCCCCCCTATAACGAAGAAATGTTTGAATCTGTAATTACCAATTCCGTAAATCAAGGTATTGGTTTGATAACCTACTGGAGTGAAAAAACTAAAATTGGCAGCAAACATTACAGCTAGGATAAATGGCTTAACATCCAAATTCAATCCGCTTGCCAATGCCAATGCTATCGGTGTCATTATAATAGCAGTGGCATTATTGCTAACCACACCGCTCATGACCATGGTGACAAAAAAAAGACTCCCAATAATTATAATTTTGGATTGGCCTACTAGCAGACCCAATAATTTTTCCGAAATCCACATATCCGCTCCCGTATTGTGCATGGCGATACCCAAAGGTATCATCCCGGCCAACAAAAAGAAAATTTGCCAATTTACCTTTTTGTAAACACTTTCCAAATTTAAATTATTCGTCAGCAATAATACCGAAACACCTGTCAGTGCACTGACCATAATAGTTAGTACCCCTGTAGCAGCCAAAACGACCACTAAACCAAGAACAACCAGGGATAAAATCTTTCCGAATCGGGAATGGGTCTTCTGGGAATCAAACTGCTGCAAAAGCACTATGTTTTCAATGGCCTCCAAAGATTTTATATTTTGCCTACTTACATCCACCAGTAAACGGTCACCGGCTTTGAGCATCAATTTATCGGAACTGCTCCTAACCAATCGCTCTTTTATATTGATCAAAGTCCTACGCTTTTTAATAGCCACAGGTACAATGTCCTGTTGCATATAGCCCCTTAAATTTTCCAATGTCTTGCCTAAGAGTGCCGCTCCGGGAAGCATTAAAAGCTCTACAAACACCCGTTCCTCCAATTTGGGAACCTGGTCTTCCGCAGTAGAGTGTTGATCCGCTCCCATCCAATAATTTTGCTCGTTAAGTTGTAAATTTTGGGAGTCCTTCAATTTGGTTAGACTTAAAATATTGCACATTAATAGTAATTGATCATTTTCCTTTAGGGTAATATATTTTCCAGGTGAATTGTGAATCCTATTGTCCCTTATCAATTTCAATATTGATATTTCCGGATTGTTATACAAAAATGTTTCCTCCAACCTTTTGTTTATCAACTTGGAGCCGGATTTTATCCTGACATTGGTAATATAGTCCGAAACACCATAATCGTTTCCCAATTCCCTTTTCCCGCCCCAAGGCAACCACCTCAACATTAAGCTTAGGTACACAATGGCCACCGCCAAAAAAAACAGTCCCAAGGTCGTAAATTCGAAAAATCGCAGTGCCGGTGCTCCCAGATTCTGTGCAACAGAATTTACGATAAGGTTGGTGGAGGTACCCATTAAAGTACAAGAGCCCCCCAAGATTCCTGCAAAAGAAATGGGCAACAATAATTTGGATTTGGAAATATTGAAGCGATCGGAGAGTTGGTTGATAATTTTAATAAAAACAATGACAACTGCCGTAGTACTTATAAATGCCGATATACCTGCAGTTACAATCATAAAAATAGGCGCTATTACAAACAATGGGTAACCTTTAATTTTACCCAAACCGGAAGTGAGCCAGGTTATGACCCCATTTTCCTCCATGGCTATGGCCAGGATCATCAAGGCCAAAACCGCAACAGTAGCAATATTGGAAAATCCGCTTATGGCCTCTTCCGGTTTCACAAGCCCCAATAAGGTTAAAGAAACAATTATAAAAAACGCAATTTTATCTACTGGAAAAATTTCCAGTGCAAATAAGATTATGGTTATAAATAAAACCAAAAACACCAATCCCATTTCCAATGTCATCCCATCACTATTAAATTACGAACCCCTTAAAATCCAAAAACAAAAAACACCCCTCCTTACCACAGATAGTATATAACAACCAATACATGCTTTGATTAAGAACTATTTGCAGTTGCAAAACACCTACCTCAAGGTGATTTATATCGGGGCCAAACTCAATTTGGAAACATCATATTCACTTTTTGACATTCCTCCATACATTTCACGCAGGAATTGGCACAATCCTCGCAATGTTTATGGTCATGCTGAGCACATTGTTCTGCACACCACTGACATACTCTTGCACAGAGGTTACAATAATCCTTGGCATAGGTATTGCCTGCCATTAAAAATTGTAATGTAGAGGTACAGGATTCAATACACAATATGCAACAAAGGGGGCAATCATTTTTACTTTCCTTTCCAGACATTTGAAGTAAGCAATATTGACAATCGGCTATACATTTACGACAAGCCTCTATACAATCCAAATAGGGTAATTCCATAGCGCTAACAATTACGGTTACCATAAAATTATATTACCCCATTTTAATTTATTAGCCCAATTGGATATTATATGAACCTTATTGACATTTATGGTTTCTGGGCAAAACAATATAAATCACATCAACTTTTCTTTAAATGATGCTTTATAAAATTTAACTTTACCCTTATTAATATTTGGTAAGCACCAAAACAAAATAGCTATTGGTCTCCTATTGAATTTCAAAATCTTGAAATGGGAAGGGAACAATGGTTTTACTATACGCCAAGGATCAACAAATAATATTTGATGAAGAATACCATTTCACACAGAGTAGCCGATTTTTTGAAAAATTTCCCACCATTCAATGTTTTGGATCAAAAGGATCTTGAAACACTTGCCGTAGAAATTACGATTGTCTACAAGGAAAAGGACAGTGTTATTTTTGCCGAAAATGACGAACCGCACCCCTATTTCTATGTAGTGAACAAGGGTGCCGTGGCCCTTAAAAAAGGAACGGACAAAACCATCATGGATATGTGCGATGAAGGCGATATCTTTGGACTTAGACCCTTAATGGCCCAAGAGAATTACAAAATGAGTGCAAAAGCACATGAAGAAAGCATTCTATACGCCATTCCCATCGACATATTTAAGCCCTACGCCCAACAAAATATAGCGGTTGGTAATTTCTTAATAGAAAGTTTCGCCTCCAATACCAGAAATCCTTATTCAAAAAGTCATCGCGGTAAGCTGTATGATGAAGTGAACGATGTAAACCCTATTGCGCCCGACACCCATGTATTGGATTTACAATCTGTGCAGTATTCGAAAAAATTGGTAACCTGTTCCGCAACTACCTCGGCGAAAACAATTGCCAAGAGAATGACCGAAAAAAAAGTGGGAGCCATGCTAGTGGTCAAGGATAAGGTCCCCATCGGAATCATAACGGACAAAGACCTGCGAAACAATATTGTAACCGGTAAATATCCCATTACCACCAAGGCCCAGGAAATAATGGTTTCCCCTGTAATCACTTATAACAAACATTTGACCATAACCCAGGCACAGATGGCCATGATGAAAAGCAATATCAGCCATCTATGTATAACCAAAGACGGCACTCCCAACTCCAAAGCCATTGGAATACTATCCAAGCATGATGTTATGGTGGCCTTGGGCAACAATCCGGCAGTATTGATCAAAGCTATAAAGAGGGCCAAAAAAATAAAATCGATAAAACAAATTAGGAAAAGTATTACCCAACTTCTACAGGATTATTTGGATCAAAATATTCCCATTAAATTGACCACCAAAATAATATCCGAACTTAACGATGCCTGCGTTAAACAAATTATTAAACTTTCATTGGAGGAAATGCCAACAAAGCCTCCTGTAAAATTTGCATGGCTGGCACTTGGTAGCCAAGGGCGTAGTGAACAACTTCTTCAGACCGATCAAGACAACGCCATGGTATTTGAAAATGTTCCAGAGGGCAAGCTCATAGAAACAACCGCCTATTTTTTGAAATTGGCCAAACTCATTAACAAAGGATTGTTTGATATTGGATACGATTATTGCCCCGCAGAAATGATGGCTTCCAACCCCAATTGGTGTTTAAGCCTGGAGGAATGGAAAAAAACGATTTCCCATTGGATCATAAATCCAGGGACGGATGAAGTACTGCTTTCCTCCATATTTTTCGATTACAATATTGCCTATGGTGAGGTAAATTTGGTGAACGAATTATCGGAACACATTTTTGAAACCACCAAAAAGTATCCCATCTTCTATTTACACTTGGCAAGCGGCGCCTTACAAAACCCATCCCCAACGGGCTTTTTCAGACAACTATTGGTTGAGGAAGATGGGGAACACAAAGATTCTTTTGATCTTAAAAGAAGGGCATTGATGCCTCTGACCGATGCTGCCAGGGTATTGATATTATCGCATTCGGTGAAATCCATCAACAGTACCGCAGAGCGATTTGAAAAATTGGCGGAGCTGGAACCCAATAACGAGGAAATCTTTATGGCCTGTTCCTATGCCACTAGGGCCCTTTTGAAGTTCAGAACCAAACAAGGGCTGCTCCATAACGATTCCGGCAGGTATATTGCGATAGATAAATTAACCAAAGAGGAAAGAATTAAATTAAAAAGAACATTTAAGACGATAAAGGAAATACAGGAGTTGGTAAGTGTTAGGTTCAAAGTTTCAAACTTGTTGCGATGATAAATTTCTTTAAGAAAAAAGTAAACAACTATCCCGACTATTGGCTGGAATACGAGAAATGTTTTAATAAAAAACCGATAGAGGACCTCAGCCTGGTAAGGTTTGTGGTATTGGATACCGAGACTACAGGTTTCGACTATTTAAACGATAGGATACTTTGTATCGGCGCCCTAAGTTTGGTGGACAAAAATATTGCCCTGAACCAAAGCTTGGAACTTTTTTTAAAACAGGAACATTACAATGCGGAAACCGCAAAAATTCACGGTATCCTAAAAAATGGTGGGGCCTCCTGCATAAGTGAAAGTGCAGCCCTGGAAGAATTATTGGGATTCTTAAAGAATGCGGTAATTGTAGCACACCATGCCATTTTTGACATTACAATGATCAATAGGGCCTTGGAAAGAAACGGACTTCCAAGGTTAAAGAACAAAGTACTGGACACCTCACATCTTTACAAAAAAACACTTTTAAACTCAAATGTGTTCAAAAAGAAAGAGCACTATTCTCTGGATGAACTGGCCGAAAAGTTCGATATTTCCAAAAAAGATAGGCATACCGCATTGGGAGATGCCTACATTACTGCCATTGCCTTCCTGAAAATTAAGAGTCGATTGAAGGGCAAGGGGCTACTACGATTAAAGGACCTCCTAAAAATGGGTTAATTATT
Source organism: Arenibacter flavimaris (assembly GCF_030291335.1). Taxonomy (NCBI): domain Bacteria; kingdom Pseudomonadati; phylum Bacteroidota; class Flavobacteriia; order Flavobacteriales; family Flavobacteriaceae; genus Arenibacter; species Arenibacter flavimaris. The sequence goes on along the minus strand of NZ_JASWIM010000015.1, from coordinate 69,049 downwards.
TAAGGGAGGACAGATACCCCAAAACATTTTTCTCAATTCTGGACTGTATATCCGAAATGTCGGCCTTGATAAATTTTTCACCGGTAATATTTTCATAGAGCTCAATGTATCGTTCAGAGACCGTTTGTATATAATCATCGGTCATCTCCGGTACGACCTGTCCCTTTAAGCCTTGAAAGTTATTGCTGATCAACCATTGGCGAACAAATTCCTTGGACAGTTGCTTCTGGGCCTCTCCCCTATTTTGACGTTCCCCGTAACCATCGGCATAAAAATAACGGGAAGAATCAGGGGTGTGGATCTCATCAATTAGTACAATCTTACCGTCCTTGGTTTTCCCAAATTCGTATTTGGTATCCACTAAGATCAATCCCCTTTTAGCAGCAATCTCCGTCCCTCTTTGGAATAGTGCTTTGGTATATTTTTCAAGAACTAGGTAATCTTCCTCGCTTACTATTCCCCTTTCCAAAATAGCTTCCCTCGAAATATCCTCATCATGGTCTCCCATTTCGGCCTTGGTAGCAGGAGTTATAATGGGAGAGGGAAACTTATCGTTTTCCGTCATCCCTTGCGGCATGGCAACACCGCATAGCATTCTTTTCCCCAGCTTGTATTCCCTTGCTGCATGTCCGGATAAATATCCCCTAATCACCATTTCCACCTTAAATGGCTCGCAGGCAAACCCCACTGCAACATTGGGGTCTGGCGTTGCCATTAACCAATTGGGAACAATATCGGCCGTATCGGCCATCATCTTAGTGGCAATCTGGTTCAGTATTTGTCCTTTATACGGAATTCCTTTTGGCATAACCACATCAAAGGCAGAAAGTCTATCAGTAGCCACCATTACCAATATATTGTTTTCAAGCTGATATACTTCCCTAACCTTTCCCTTATAAAGGCTCTTTTGCCCTGGAAAATGAAAATTCGTATCAATTATTGTATTACCCATGTTGCTACTATCAATTGTTATGCTCAATTCCTTTATAGGCCTCTATAACCTTTTTAACCAATTTATGCCTAATCACATCCTTATCGTCCAAGTAAATAACCTCAATCCCTTCTATATTTTGCAGTACCAGTAAGGCCTCTTTCAATCCTGAAATCAGACGTCTTGGCAAATCAATCTGGCCAGGATCCCCATTGATTAAAAATTTGGCGTTTTTACCCATTCTGGTAAGAAACATTTTCATTTGGGCATGGGTGGTATTCTGGGCCTCGTCCAAAATCACAAATGCATTGTCCAAAGTCCTACCCCGCATAAAGGCCATAGGGGCTATCTGTATGGTACCATTCTCAATATAATGGGCCAATTTTTCCGGTGCTATCATATCCCGTAGGGCATCGTATAGAGGTTGCATATAAGGATCCAGCTTTTCTTTAAGGTCTCCTGGTAAAAATCCCAAATTCTCTCCGGCCTCCACAGCTGGCCTCGTCAATATGATGCGCTTAACCTGTTTCTCCTTCAGCGCTTTTACGGCCAAGGCCACTCCCGTATATGTTTTTCCTGTACCCGCGGGGCCTACGGCAAATACCATATCATTGTTCCTAGCGGCATCGACCAGCCTGCGCTGATTTACCGTTTGTGCCTTGATAAGTCTACCGCTTACGCCATGGACCAAAACTTCACCACTGATTTCGGAAGACTCGTATACTTCCTGTCCATTGCCGGCAAGGAGTCGCTCAATACTGTTTTCATCCAACTTATTATACTTGGCATAGTGGGCGGTTAGCAGGTCGAACCTTCTGTCGAATTCGTCCAAAAGGTCTTCATCACCATATACTTTGATTTTACTTCCCCGGGCCACAATTTTAAGCTTGGGGAAATGCTTTTTCAATAAATCAATGTTCTCATTATTCTGTCCAAAAAATTCCCTTGGGCTAATGTCAGTAAGTTCAATTATAAGTTCGTTCAAAGAAGAGAGGTATTATAAAGGATTAGATATGAAATATATATTTTGGTTCGCTAATTTTTTGTGTAATTTTGTTTAACAAACTTAAGTAAAAAAACAACTTACCAAACCAAAAACATATCAACAGTCCTCTATGGCGATAATTACTTTAACTACTGATTTTGGACATAAAGACCATTTTGTAGGTGCCATTAAAGGGACAATTTACAAGGAATTGTCTGATGCAAGGATTGTTGATATTTCACATTCCATAGCACCTTTCAATATTCAGGAATGCGCCTACATACTAAAAAATTCCTATAAAAACTTTCCTGATGGCAGTATCCATATAGTAGGGGTGGACTCGGAATTGACACCAGAAAACCAACATATTGCCGTTTTGGTGGACAACCACTATTTCATAATGGCCAACAATGGGGTCATAGGACTTATTATTTCTGAAATAGTTCCAGAAAAAGTGGTAGAAATTCAATTGCCGAATACCATTGACAGTTCGTTTCCGGAAATGGATGTTTTTGTTAAGGCGGCAAGCCATATTGCAAGAGGTGGTAAATTGGAAGTAATAGGCAGGCCGTTTAAAGACCTCAAGGACCTTAGGGAGTTCAACCCAAGAATTTCCGATGACGGCAAGACCATATCCGGAAGTGTCATTTATATAGACAACTACGGTAATGTAGTAACCAACATTCAAGAGAACATTTTTAAAACAATTGGCAAGGGCAGACCTTTTGAACTACATGCCCGAAATAAGAAAATAAAAAATATCCATAAAAAATATAGTGACATTATAAATTACGACCTGGATAAAAGTCAACGTAAATCCCCTGGCGAATTACTGGCGCTATTTAATTCTTCAGGCTATGTGGAAATCGCTATCTATAAAAGCGACCTAAATACCGTGGGAGGGGCCTCTACCCTTTTGGGGCTCGACTATAGGGACACTGTAATAATTAGTTTTACTTAAATACGGGGAACAAATGTTGGTAAGAATTGTAAAATTAACCTTCAAAAAAGAAAATATTGCTAGTTTTGAGACCATCTTTAAAAATAATAAGCAGAAAATCCGACAAGTGGACGGCTGTACTTTTTTAGAACTGTTACAAAGTGAGGAGGATAAGAACATATTCTTCACCTACAGTCACTGGAATAGTGCTACCGATTTGGAAAACTATAAAAATTCGGAATTTTTTAAGAGTGTCTGGCAAAAGACCAAACTATTATTCGAGGCCAAACCAGAAGCCTGGAGTCTAACAAAGAAGGAAACCATTAACTAGTATACATGATTGCCATATTTAAAAGAGAAATACAATCATTTTTCACCTCGCCCATAGGCTATTTGGTCGTAGGATTATTTTTGGTGCTCAACGGATTGTTTCTGTGGGTATTTAAGGGGCCCTTTAATATTTTTGAATACGGTTTTGCCGATCTTGGCAATTTCTTTCTTCTTGCCCCATGGGTCTTTCTTTTTCTGATCCCTGCCATTACCATGAAAAGTTTTTCCGAGGAAAAAAAACTAGGCACTTTGGAACTTCTTTTTATAAAGCCCATCTCCCTATGGGAAACGGTTATTGGAAAATTTCTGGGTACCTTTTGTTTGGCTTTGATCGCTTTATTGCCCACACTGCTCTATGTGTATACCATTTCCCAATTGGGGGTAACCATAGGCAATTTGGATATGGGTATGGTGCTGGGTTCTTATTTTGGGCTCTTATTTTTAATCGCTAGCTATACCGCCATTGGATTATTTGCCTCTACCCTGTCCGAAAACCAGATAGTAGCCTTTATTATCGGTATGGTTCTGTGCTTCGTTATGTTGTACGGATTCGAAAGTCTGTCCACCATATTGCCCTCAGGCCCCATGATACTTTTTGTGGAACAGTTAGGAATGAAGGCCCATTTTGAAAGTATTGCCAGAGGCGTCTTGGATACGAGGGATATTATTTATTTTACCGGCTTAACCCTGTTCTTTCTCTACCTGACCATTATTCAACTAAAAAATACAAATAGATAATGAAAAAAAGATTATTATCTATAACCAAGGCACTTGCACTGCTGGTACTCGCAAATATACTGGCCAGTTTTTTCTACACAAGATTAGATCTTACGGAAGACGGTAGATATACACTATCCCAGGCATCCATAAATTCTGTTGGAGCGTTTAGCGCCCCTGTGATAATCGATATATTGCTCGATGGAAATCTTCCTCCCGAATTTATAAAGTTGAAGTTGGAAACCCGGCAGTTGTTGGAGGAATTTGCATCAAAAAACAATAATATAAAGTTCAATTTTGTTAATCCACTTGAAGGGGCATCACAAATTGATGGGGTTATCACAGATTTACAAGGTTTGGGCCTTACCCCTACCAACGTTACCATTGAACAGAATGGCAAAGTTTCCCAGGAGATTATTTTTCCCTGGGCCATGGTCAATTACAACAATAGTACCGTTAAGGTTCCCTTATTAAAGAATAAACTTGGTGCCTCCACGGAAGAGAGGGTAAACAATTCTGTCCAACATTTGGAATACGCCTTTGCAGACGCCTTTACAAAATTGAATATCCAGGAAAAGAAAAAAATAGCCATCATTAAGGGCAATGGTGAATTGGGCGATATTTTCATGGCCGATTATTTGACCTCCATAAGGGATTATTACAATATAGGTGCCATTACCTTGGACTCGGTGGCCACCAATCCGGAAAAGGTCCTGGAACAATTAAAGGGGTTTGATCTTGCCCTTATTGCTAAACCTACAGAGACCTTTACCGATGAAGAGAAATTTATTTTAGATCAGTACATTACCGGAGGAGGCAAGTCGCTTTGGCTCATAGACCAAGTGGCCATGGAACTGGATAGCCTTTTCAATGAAACTGGCTCCGCCATGGCCATGCCACGGAATCTTAACCTAAACGATTTTTTCTTTAAATACGGGGTTCGGTTAAATACCGACTTGGTGAACGACCTATATTTTACGCAAATAGTTTTGGCGACCGGAGAGGGAAACAGTTCCCAATACAACCCTGTTCCATGGTACTACAATCCAATGGTATTTTCCAAAAACGACCATTCCATAAATAACAATTTGGAAGCGGTCAGATTCCAGTTCACAGGAAGTTTGGATACCCTTGCCGGCAAGTATAGTAAACAGATCCTGCTCAGTAGCTCGCCCTTATCCAAAACCGAAGGAGTTCCCAAACAGATTCAACTGGACGTTATTAATACACCGCCGGATAAAGACTTATATAATGATGGCAACAAGATATTGGGAGTATTAATAGAAGGAACCTTTCAATCCACCTTCCTGAACCGGGTAAAACCACTTAAGCTGAACAAAATAGTGGATCAAGGTCCTGAAAACAAAATGATAGTGCTTTCGGACGGGGATCTTATCAGAAACCAAGTACGTAATGGGAGACCTTTGGAATTGGGTTATGATAAATGGACAAACAACTTTTTTGGCAACAAAGAATTTCTCATAAATTGCCTTAATTACCTATTGGACGATACCGGACTTATAAACATTCGCAACAAGAAAGTATCCATTCCTTTCTTGGATGAAGAAAAAATTAACGACCAAAAAACCAAATGGCAGTTGATAAATATTGGCCTACCACTGTGTTTGACCCTTATTTTTGGATTCCTAATTAACGCCATTCGCAAGAAAAAATATGGGGTATAAGTGTTGATAAGTTTGTTTCCTTAAAAAGGACATTTAAAATATCTTTGTTTTGACCGTAATCGAAGGAATATTGCGGATTCAAACAGATAATTATACACTGTTTTAGGTTGTACAATAATGTAGATTCCTTAAAAAAAATTAAACCAATGAAATTTATAGTATCTAGCACTTATTTACTAAAACAACTCCAAGTTTTAGGTGGGGTCATCAATAACAGTAATACCTTACCTATTCTAGACAATTTTCTCTTCGATTTAAATCAAAAAGAACTCACTGTTTCCGCTTCCGATTTGGAAACCACCATGAGTTCTGTATTAGAGGTCGATTCTGACAATGAGGGAACCATTGCCGTTCCCGCAAAACTGTTATTGGAAATTTTAAAAACCTTTCCTGAACAGCCCTTAACTTTCGTTGTTGAGGATAACAATACTGTTGAAATCAGCTCTAACCACGGTAAATATGCCTTGGCCTATGCAGATGGGGCGGAATTTCCAAAATCGGTTGAATTATCAAATCCAAGCTCTACCACCATACTTGGGGATATATTGGCTACTGCCATCAACAAAACTATTTTTGCGGCAGGAAACGATGATCTACGACCTGTGATGAGCGGCGTCTTTTTTCAATTTTCCCCAGAGAGTTTAACCTTTGTGGCCACTGATGCCCATAAATTGGTAAAATACCAACGTACCGATATTACCGCTTCCAAAGTAGCCGAATTTATCATGCCCAAAAAACCTCTGAATTTATTAAAGGGGATCTTGGCCGGTAGCGAAACGGAAGTACTTATTGAATACAATGAAAGTAACGCCAAATTCAGTTTTGAAAATACCATCCTGATCTGTAGATTGATCGATGGTAAATACCCAAATTACGAGGCGGTAATCCCTAAGGAAAATCCAAATAAACTTTCGATTGCCAGGACGCAACTCTTAAGTTCCGTTAGAAGGGTTTCCATATTCTCCAATAAGACCACTCACCAAATTCGATTAAAAATTGCAGGCGCGGAACTTAATATTTCCGCTGAGGATATAGACTACAGCAATAAGGCGGAAGAACGGTTGACCTGTTCCTATCAGGGCGACGACATGCAGATAGGATTTAACTCCAGATTCCTGGTGGAAATGTTGAACAACCTTACTTCGGATGACGTACAATTGGAAATGAGCCTCCCCAACAGAGCTGGTATCCTTACCCCTATCGACGGTTTGGACGAAGGTGAAAATGTCACCATGTTGGTAATGCCAGTAATGCTGAACAGTTAGAAATAAATATTCGACCCAACAGTTGAATTAAAAATACACCCCACTTTTTTTATATAAAAAAAGCCGTATTTCAAATGAAATACGGCTTTTTTGTCCTAAACAAAAATGTTTTTAGCTACACAAATTTTATGCTCAGCGGATAATGAGGTTTTTCGCCATTGGACACCTTTATGGCATTGACAATAGGATACACGAAACAAAGCACTGCTACCGCAATTATCCCTAATATTCCAATGCCAAGGAGTAATATCAACGGGATACAAAGTAGTATATATATGAACATGCTGATCTGAAAATTAATAATCGATTTTCCGTTTTCATCCATGTTCATTATGGCATCCCTTTGTGTTAGCCACAAGACCAAAGGAACTATAAACCCACCAAATCCTGTAACTATATCCAATAATTGACTCAAATGGGTCCACACCAACAATTGTCTATTCTCTACCTTCATCTGTTACTTTTAATACGTTGTTATAGGTTGAAAAATTTTACTGAGATACTATGTCTTAGTAATATAATTTAGTTTCCATAATCATAGGACGAATAAACTCCCCATTTGTTACATATCCCAGTATACCGTATTTACAAATCCTAATGGGCCTACTATTGTTTGCGCCCCAATCTGTCCAATTTCTCTTTGTCTTTTTGAATGCCCTTCTCCAATTTGTCGATCTTCAGGTTCAATTTCTCTATGGCCAAAGGGGATAATTTTCCCTTTTCTTGGTCCTTGGTCATTTTCTCCTGAAGCTTTTCTATTTTTCTTGTATCCTTGGCAATAGACCTTTTCTTGGAATCTATGTCGGAAGTTAGTTTTTCCCTTTTTTTAAGTTTCTTTTCTGCCTTCTTTTGTGCTTTTTCTGCCTTCATGGCATCCCTTTCGGCCTTATCTATCCTCTTTTGAACTTCCTTGGCCTCCTTGGCTTCCTCTAAAATTTTGGCCTGCTCCATCTGTTCCGTATTTCCCACAGGAATAACCGGAACAGAGGTTTCCTGTGCCATGGTGATTTGGCAGAAAAAAACCGCTGCACATAAGGTAATAACTCTAATCATTTTCATAGGTAGTATTAAATTGAATGACCTAAAACCCCTGGATACCCAAGCGTTATAAGGTTCTTTTACGTTGTTTTTGATCACCATCGAAATTACGCAATTTATCCTACAATTATCATGATTAAAATCATTGTATTGGACTTTATAGCGTGGGTTCGAAATAAGGCAAATGCCGAATAACGGATTATCAATCAATTAAAGTTACTCTGGCCTTTAGCCCGCCTTGTCGGCATAGAGGTATTCTTGGGGATACAACATTCCCATAACAACCCATAAACAATTAAAAATCGATAGGGCCTATAGGTAATTAAGAAATGGTTTGAAAATTTTATATTGTATTTTTACCATCAATTTTAATGCTATGACTACCAACGACAACATCATTGCCTTGGCTACCCCCTCAGGGGCCGGTGCCATAGCAGTAATCCGTATTTCTGGGAAAGATGCCATTGCCCTGGCAGATCCCTTCTTCAAATCGATTAGAGGCAAGGATTTAAAAAAACAAAGGAGCCATACTATTCATTTGGGACATATAACGGAAAATGACAAGATGTTGGATGAAGTCCTATTATCACTTTTTAAAGGTCCACACTCTTATACAGGTGAAGATGTTGTGGAAATCTCCTGTCATGGCTCCCCTTATATACAACAACAAATTATTCAGTTGTTCCTAAGAAACGGTTGCCGTATGGCTACTGCAGGAGAGTTTACCCTACGCGCCTTTTTGAATGGTAAAATGGACTTGAGTCAGGCCGAGGCCGTCGCGGATCTAATTGCCTCGGACAACGAAGCAAGCCACCAAATCGCCATTCAGCAAATGAGGGGTGGATTTAGCAATGAAATAAAAAAATTGAGGGACCAGTTATTAAACTTTGCCTCGTTAATGGAACTGGAACTGGACTTTGCAGAGGAGGACGTAGAATTTGCGGATCGGACCCAGTTTAAGAAACTACTCGTTAAGATACAGCGAATCTTAAAGCGTTTGATCGATTCCTTCGCAGTAGGCAACGTAATAAAGAACGGGATTCCCATCGCCATTGTTGGGGAACCCAATGTGGGAAAATCTACCTTGCTCAATGCCCTCTTAAATGAGGAACGGGCCATTGTAAGCGATATTGCGGGAACCACTAGGGATACCATAGAGGATGAGATCGTGATAGAAGGTATAGGTTTTCGGTTTATAGACACCGCCGGAATTAGGGATACCAAGGATGTGGTGGAAAGTATAGGGATAAAAAAAACTTTTGAGAAAATAGAACAGGCCCAGGTGGTTGTACTATTGGTAGATGCTTGGCAAATGGCTACCCATGCAGATAAGTTAAAAAACAGCATAAAGGAACTGGAAAAAATAAAAACTAAATATCCTCAAAAACCTTTATTGGTAATTGCCAATAAGGTGGATAGGTTGGATAAGGAACAAATCAAAGATCTACAATCCCAAATTTCAGGACTGCATTTGCTGTCCGCCAAAACCGGACAAGGGGTGGAAACACTGAAGTCGCGCTTATTGGATTTTGTAAATACGGGAGCCCTGCGCAATAGCGAGACCATTGTAACCAACACCAGACATTACAGTTCCCTTTTAAAGGCCCTGGAAGAGATAGAAAAGGTACAATTTGGCATGGATGAGGATACACCCAGCGATCTCTTGGCCATAGATGTCAGGGAAGCCCTTTACCATCTAGGGGAAATTACGGGACAAGTGACCAATGACGAACTTTTGGGAAATATTTTTGCCAATTTTTGCATTGGGAAATAGACACTGTTTTTATTTGATATCATATGATTACAAATGGTTGTAAATCAAGCACTTGTCAATAGTTTTTAGATTTTTGTTTTCCCATATTTGTATATCTCACAGCAGGCTAGGGGGCTCCTTGGTGAACGGAAGGGACCAAAGGACCGGGTTTTCAAGGGTCTCCGTTATAGCGCCCATATGAATATGCAATTACTCCGATGGTGCATGTTTGCCGGAATCAGCAAACATATCACCTTCCATTCGACCCGGCACACCAATGCCGTTTTACTTTTGGAAAATGGAACGGATATCTATACCGTTTCCAAACTCCTTGGTCATAGCGAAATTAGAACTACGGAGATCTATGCCAAAATTATCGACAATAAAATGAAGGAGGCTGCGAATTTGATTCCTAAATTAAAAATGGATTTCAATTAATGCTATTCTAGGTTTTAGTGCTTACGAAAAGTGTCCCATAAAAAGTCAATTAACGAAACTACTAAATGGAACGACAAATGGAACTGAGAACGGATATTTTTGGATTTTGCTTCAATAGTACCCTAAAATGGCCGTTTTAAAGGACTATGCTTTTAACTACAAATGTTTAAATTCGTAAAACTAACAAAACAGTAATAGACCTAACATGGTGGGTTTAACCAATTGTTAGCAGTCAAACTTAAATATGCAGAAAAAATACAAACAGATTGTCCAATGGCTAAACCTCCGAATCAAAGCTATTACACCAGGTAAGAATGCTGTAAATGGAGCTTCATTAGGTTTGTTGATGGTAACAGTTATTTTATGGCTGATTTACTCTATTAGAATTTATACAAAGCTCAATGATCCATGGGTACTCTTATTAAGTTTGCTCTCCATTCTAGCTGTCGTATTGTTTGCCTTTGTGATTAGATGGGTTATTATACTTATAAATAAGGTGTCAGCTTTTTACAGATTGGCGCTTTTTATCACATTGCCATTGCTAATTCTTATGAGCTCCAAATCGATTATCCCTGCTATAATTATAGTTTTAGCTTCACTTTGTGGAGCTGTCATATTAGTTTTGAAAAGAACCAAATTTCAAAATTTGTCAAAGTCGAAAAGGATTATTGCAGGTTTGGGAATGATTATAGGTTTTGGCGGATTCATTGCTGTTGGGGTTCTATATTATCAAGATGGTTTTGATTTTGATCCGATTACAAATGCGGCACTATCCTCAGATTCAAATGTTGAACAGATCAAGGCTGTTTCTCCATCCCAAAAAGGGCCATATACTGTAAAGACATTAACATATGGTAGTGGTAAAGATTTACATCGACCTGAATACGGAGAAGAAGTTGATATAGAAACTGATTCTGTTAACGGCCTTGCCTTTATTGATGATTGGAAAGGTATTGGTGGTTGGTATATTAAAAAATACTTTGGATTCGATTCCAAATCTTTACCTCTAAATGCTCGTGTTTGGTATCCTGAAGGAGAAGGCCCTTTTCCTTTGGCTCTTATTGCCCATGGAGCGACCAATATGCAAGTTTATTCAGATACTGGATATGAATATCTTGGAGAATTGCTTGCTTCCAAAGGAATAATCCTTGCATCGGTAGATGAAAATTTTTTGAATAGTACATATTTAGGAGGATTGCCCAAAAAGGAAAATGATGCACGGGGTTTGTTATTGCTTGAACATTTGAAAGTATGGCACGAATGGAATAAGAAAGAAGACAACCCTTTTTATAGAAAAATAGATACTTCCAAATTGGCGCTTATTGGGCACTCAAGAGGAGGCGAAGCTGTTGCTCATGCTGCAATGTTTAATAAATTACCTTTTTATCCAGATGATGCCACATTTAAATTTGATTATAATTACAATATCAAATCGATTGTGGCAATTGCTCCGGTTGATGGGCAATATGAACCAGGAGAAAGTAGAACAAAAATAGAGGATGTTGACTATTTTGTTATTCATGGATCACAAGACGCAGATGTTAGTTCTTTTATGGGCTCTCAACAGTATGAAAGAATAACTTTCAAAGACAGTCTTTATCATTTTAAATCGGGACTTTATATATATGGGGCTAATCATGGCCAATTTAATACAAGCTGGGGCAACAATGATACCACAAATCCTTTTTTGGGACTCCTTAATCTCAAACAACTGATTTCTGCTGAAAATCAAATGACAATTGCTCAGGTCTATATCAGTTCCTTTTTAGATATAACGTTGATGAATAAAAAAGAATACCTACCTCTATTTGTAGATGCTAGAGCAGGTAAAGACTGGCTTCCTGAAACTATCTACTTGAACCAATTCGAGGATTCAAATTTAAAGACAGTTGCCAATTTTGATGAAGACTTTGATGTGTCTACAACAACATATGATTATGGAAAGATTAGTACTAAAAACTTATCCGTTTGGCGTGAGCAAGAAATAAAACTCAAATGGGAGAAAAAGGGAAGTAGAGCTCTTTTTGTGGGTTGGAATTATGATATTGAAAACAAAAAGAAACCGATTGAATCAGTTCCGGACTCACTGATTGCTAGCTACACTATCAGTCTTTCTTCAACAGTGATAGATTCTTCTTCAGTTTTGGTTTTTTCAATGGCAGAATCTAAAGAATCTGCCAACCCTAAATCAAAAGGAAAATGGGTGAAAAATGATAGTAACAAGAAAAATGAGGATATTGAAAAAAACGATGATAAAAAAAAGGAAGATAAAAAAGACAAATATGAGGCCGAAAAGCCTATAGATTTCACCATTCAACTAAAGGACTCTTCTGGGCAAGAAGTCTCATTTCCCTTGAGTAAATTTTCTCCTTTACAGAGAGAAATTGAAGTGATTATTATGAAAACGGGATTCATCAAAGACGACAAACAGTCAGAAAAAGTGTTTCAAACATTCTATTTTCCAGCTAAGAACTTTCTAAAAATCAATCCAAACTTTAATCTTTCCAAAATTGAAAATGTAAAATTTATTTTTGATAAAAATGAAAGTGGGGTAGTCGCCATCGATAATATTGGGTTTATGAAGATATTTTAAGGTTTTAGAATTTCGATTGCTAAATTAAGAAGAACTGAGTTAAATTTTCTTATTTTCAATTGTTCCATTAAAGAACTTTTTAAGGAACACTATTTATGAAAATGTTAATTATAATCGAAGCTCTAACTTATATTAAACCTTCTACCTAGCCTTAGTTTTTCAAAATTCCATATTCCCCTGACATTTATTCATCCAAAAGCCTAGGTAAAATATGTATTTTGAACACGCTAAACACTTAAATCTGCCCTTTTGAAATGGTTATTCCCCTAATTCCTTTGTTGTAATTGTTAATAACTCCGAAAATTGAAAGAAATAGTCTTTTTTACAGTGACTTTGATTAGCATCATTTGCATACATATGACATCAAATAAAATTATAGGGTCCTTTCTGCAAAATTACTTGATACAATTTGTTGTAATTTACTGTATTACAATTAGTTGTGAATAAATATTATTGTTTCTCCTTTTCTTCGCTTGCCTATTTTTATACATTTATACCCACTGCACAGTTGCAGGAAAACAAAAGCGCTTTTGTTCATTTTCAATTTTAAAATCAAAAAAAATGGACAAAATTAAATTAGAAGAAAAACTCGATAGAATTGAAAGTCTCCTATTGGGTTCCAAAAAAGTACTCACCATGGAAGAAGCCTGTGACTACACGGGTATTTCCAGAAGTTACCTCTATAAATTGACCTCCAGAGGAGAAATTCCCCATTCCAAACCCAATGGTAAAATGATTTTCTTCGACATTGATAAGCTTAACGAGTGGCTTCTACAGAACAGTAGGAAATCAAAGGCCGATCTCGAAAAAGAAGCGTTACGACACACCCTCAAAAATCGACGAAGATGATTGGGGGTAAACCTAGGGATCAGCTTTACAAGGTAAAGGATGCCAAAAAAAAGACCATCTATGACTATACGATCGAATACCTGGAGGGGAAATACGATATAATGTACAACGAGATATCCCATGATTTCCAGATATCCTTCAAAAAGTCAACGGATTGGTCCTATCTGAACCTCAATTCCCTTATCATAGAACTAGCCAAGGCAGGTGTGGATATCAGCACTGGGAAACTGGAGATCCTGATCCGATCGGAACTCATTCCGAAATACAATCTGATCAGGGCGTATTTCGAATCCCTCCCAAAATGGGACGGTGAGGACCATATCCTGAAATTGGCATCCTATGTGCCGACCTATGATGACGGAGCCTTTGTATACCACCTCAAAAAATGGTTGGTACGGGCCATTAAGTGTGCCCTGGAACCGGCCTATTTCAACAAGCAGGCCCTGATCATAAGCCATAAGGGACAAAGCTCTGGCAAATCCACCTGGTGCCGCTTTATCTGTCCCCCGGAACTCTCCGATTATATGGCAGAGGACATCAGCAACGACAAGGACGCACGCATCCAATTGTGCCGCAATTTTTTGTACAATCTGGACGAACTGGCCGTACTGACCAAAAAGGATGTAAATGCCCTAAAAGCATTTTTTTCCAAGACCTTTATCAATGAACGGCTTCCCTACGACAGGAAAAACACTACCCTGCCCAGGATCTGTTCCTTTTTGGGCTCCACCAATATGTCCTCCTTTTTGAACGACGAGACCGGATCCGTGCGTTGGCTGTGCTTTGAACTTAAGGACAGGATAGATTTCTCCTATTCCAAGGAAATGGAGATCAAGGACGTATGGACCCAGGCATACCACCTCGCTTATAACAACCCCAACTTCAATCCCGAACTCACCCTGAACGATATTTTAGAGAACGAGGAGCGCAATAAGAAATATACCAAATTGACCACCGAAGAGGAACTGGTCTCCAAATACTTTGAAAAATCCAACGATATGGTGGATTTCGTCACCGCCTCGGACGTGTTGGTGAAGTTAAGGCACCTCAATCTGAGACTGAACCAGATCAACCTGGGGCGGGCACTGTCCGGGTTCAACTTCCAAAGGGTAAAACATCCCAAGCGGCAGGTCTATGGGTATCTGGCAAAACCTGTATTTACCGATAGCCCTTTGGAGATGGAAGTTTAGAAAAAGTGCAAAAGCACCTACCTAGTTACCTAATGGGGCCTGACCTCCCCAACAGCGGGAGCTACCTCTAGGTAGGATACATTAACTATTGGTTACCTAGGTATTACCTAACCTACCTATTAGGGTAGGATGGGTAACATCAAAATCAGTACTACCTAGGTTCTTAACCTATATAAACAGGGACTTAGGTAAGAAGGTAAGAGAAAACCAAAAAAAAGAGCCGATGAAGAAAAAAAGAACCATTGGACTATCGTGTGAAAGAGCCCGAGCCTTTCCCATCGAAAAAGCGCTGGCAAAACTCGGGCACTTTCCTACCAGATCAACGGAGAAAGAAGCTTGGTTCCTGAGTCCTTTCAGGTCAGAAACCCAAGCCTCTTTCAAGGTTTCCAGGCCATTGAACAGATGGTACGACCATGGGGCGGGGAAAGGGGGCAATGTGATCGACCTGGTATGTCTTCTGAACAGATCATCCGTAAGGGAAGCATTGGACTGGTTGGAAAACGGCCAGATCTTTTTTTCTTTTCAACAGCAGCCTATTTTAAACTTTAATGAGAAGGGGCATAAGATTATAATCACACAGGTAAAACAACTGACCCATTTTGCCCTAAGGCAATATTTAAGATCAAGGAAAATTTCAATTACCACGGCCAAGAAATTGGTCAAAGAAGTCCATTACCAATTCAAGGACAAAACGTACTTCGCTTTGGGATTGGAGAACAGTTCAGGCGGATGGGAATTACGGAACAAATATGTGAAGAATTCCAGTTCGCCCAAGGATGTGGCCCATATCAATAATGGCCGGACCAGACTCATCATCACCGAAGGCATGTTCGACCTGTTATCCATTATGGAGTGTAATATAAAATTAGGACTTGAATATGATTTTTTGGTATTGAACTCAACCGCATTTGTTCAGAAATCTATAGAAATAATGGAGGGTTATAGTTGTATCGATCTCTATCTGGACAATGATGATACCGGTAAAAAGGCAACCAAAAACTTTATGGACCACGTCGATAACAGTGTGGACAGATCACCATTATATGCCGGTTTTAAGGATATGAACGAATGGCTCATGTCGGGCGCAAAGGAGGCAAACGGTCAGGGAATTCAAGATGTGTTTTTGTTGCCACAAAAACAATCTTGCTTTGCTCCCGATGGTCGCAAAGAAAACAAAAAATGAAAAGGACCTATATCAGATTTCGGTGTTCCATCTACGAGAAGAAGCTGCTCAAAAAAAGGGCGCAACGGGCCGGAATTTCCCTTTCCGAATATTGCCGAAGCTCGGCCTTTGGGAATACCGTTATCGAAAGGCTTACCCCGGAACAATTGGAATGTTACAGGACCTTGGTAAAATACAAGAACAACTTTACGAGTATCGGTAATATGTTCAGGAAACGGAACCCGAAACTGGCCAATGAGGTCGAGAAATTGGCAGAGGAAATACGATTGCACCTTTATAATTTCAAGAAATGATTGGCAAGGGAAAATCCATATCACATACGGGAGCCTCCATGGAATACGGATGGAACCAGGAAAAAGAGGCAGAAGTGGTCTTCAGTCAACATGTGGCCGGGAACGACGCCAAACAGATCACGGAAGAGTTCAAACTGGTGCAGGAACAGAATGTACGTTGCCAAAAGAACACCCTGAGCTTTGTACTGAGTCCGACCAGGGAGGATGGAAAGAACCTTACTGCCGAAAAACTAAAAGAAATGGCCCAACGGTTCATCAAGGAAATGCAATTAAAGGAACGCCAGGCCATCGCTTTTGTGCATAGGGACAAGGCACATACCCATATCCATCTATATGTGAACCGCATCGGTTTTGATGGGAAGGCCTACAATGACAGTTTTATTGGCAAACGGAGCCAACTGGCCGCCGAAAAGGTGGCCAAGGAAATGGGCCAGACCACAGTGAAGGAAGTGCAACTGGAAAAGGAACTGGATTCCATAAAGGTCCGTCTTGAAATAAAGAACGTTCACAAAAGGGTCATGGAGAACGATAGACCAAAAACATTGGATAGTTATATCAAGGCTATGAAAGAAAGGAATATAGAGGTCATCCCAAGCATCAACAAGGCTAATAAACTGCAGGGCTTCCGGTTCCAATATAAAGGTCAAAATTTTAAGGCAAGCGAGGTGCACCGTTCCATGTCCGGAGGGAAGATCATCGGACAGCTCTCGCAGAATAGAACCGTTGGAAAACAAATAGCTGCAGAGAAATCCGTTCAAGTATTGGGAAAGACCTTGGAAATGAGTACCAATCTAGCTGCCAGTATTGCTAAGGGTATGATCAAAAAAGCCATCGATACGGGAATCGGGTATTAAAACAAAAAACTATTGGATACAAGAAACTGGACGAAGTAATGGAACTGCTCAATGACGAACTGGACGGTTTCAACAAAGCCCTGGAAAAGCTGGAGAAACTGACCAAGAATGTGGACAACATCAAAATATCCCCGGACACCTCCCAAATCGAGCACATGCTTAAAGAACACCTAAACTCCGAAAGGACCAAAAGTGAAAGGATCCAGGGGTCCCTTCAAAATTTTGGACAGCAAATTTACAAGGCTAGGATGGTCCCTAAAGTACAGCTATGGCTGCAATATGCCATATGGGCCATCTCCCTTGTCATCATTGGTTATCTGTCCTTTCAGGTCTCGCGAATAGATCGTATACGGGAAAGGGCATATTCAGCGGGGCAGCAAGAAGTTATTTCAAATCTAAAAGGCTATTTTGAACAATATCCCATGCATTACACAACTTATCAGAAATGGATCAAAGAAAAGGATAGTGTTCCAGATGAAAAGTAGGGTGCACCCTATCCGGTTTTTGCTATACGCTTATCAGCCCGAACACTACAAAAACCGGACAGGATCCTCGCGCAAGTAAGTTATGGTAAGATTTGGGATTGAAAAGGTACTATTGATTAGGAAAAAGTTTTTATAGTCACTATCTGGCAGATGAATTAGTAGCTATTACAAATGCCTGAGGAATCATCGCTAATTGGGGAAGTATCATTCATATTAAGCCCTTCCCTCCTACCCACCTATGATATAAATGCTTATAGGTGAATAGAAATTCTTTGCAAAATTAAATCGTTATCATAATTAAAATCATAAGATTACAACAAATAATTTTAATTGGAACAATTTGAAATGTCCAGTTTTTTATAAATAAACTGGACAAATATTGATTAAGTGAAAGGGGTAAAATGTCAAGTTTTTTGCGCAAAAAACTTGACATTAAAAAAACCAAATTTCCAATTCTTAGAAGTTAAGCGGCCATCAAAATCCAAGTTCAAAATTGCATTTGGTTCTATTTTGGTGTATATTTACACCTATAAATCATTTACTATCATGGCCAGACAAAGTATCTCCCTTACCAAACCCAACGATCAGTGGTTAAAATCGTTGGTAGAAAGTGAAGAATATTCGAGCAAGAGCGAAATTGTGAATGACCTTATCCGAAAGGAAAGAGACAGGCAAAATGAGCTCATATGGCTCCGTGCCAAGCTCCAAAAATCTGAGGATAGATTGTTAGCTGAGGGGCCTGTAACACAGACCCCTGAAGAACTGTTGGTGGATATAAAAAAAGTG
This sequence comes from Arenibacter flavimaris, assembly GCF_030291335.1. Lineage (NCBI taxonomy): Bacteria > Pseudomonadati > Bacteroidota > Flavobacteriia > Flavobacteriales > Flavobacteriaceae > Arenibacter > Arenibacter flavimaris. The sequence goes on along the minus strand of NZ_JASWIM010000015.1, from coordinate 50,734 downwards.
GCAAGGGATAATGGCCAACTATAGACTTTTACCGGAAGCGAAAGATGATCTTATTCGAATCTACAAATATGGTATCATGAGATTTGGGTAGGTCCATGCCAATCTATATTTATCTGAACTATTGGATGAATTCAAAAGAATATGCAAGTTTCAAATTTTGGGTTCCATCAAAATCTGAACAAGATAAAATAGCTTCATTCCTCACAGTAATCGACAAGAGAATTCAAACCCAAAGCAAAAACCAGATGCTGACTTTTGGGACTCAATGAAGGATGATAAGTAAAATTAAATCCTTGTCTCTCAATACCTCACAGCTTTTGGCTTGAAAAGATTATTTTTACATCAAATCCCTAATAATGTCTGAAACAAACCGTATAGAATACAAAGAAAAACTCACCAAAGACCTGGATTTAGAAAAGGAAGTAATTGCTTTCCTCAATTATTTGGAAGGTGGTTTGATCTATATAGGCATTGATAAACACGGGAAAACTCTTGGCGTAGATGATATTGACGGTGATATGCTTAAAATCAAAGACCGTATCAAAAACAATATTGCTCCTTCAGCTATGGGTTTATTCGATGTAGTGGCCGAGGAACGTGATGGTAAGGAAATTATCAAAATTATTGTTGCCGGTGGTAGTGAGAAGCCCTATTTCAAAAAGAAATATGGTATGACCGAGAAAGGTAGTTTCATTCGTGTTGGTACGGCGGCCGAACCCATGCCTCAAGCCATGATCGATAAACTTTTTGCTACCCGTACCCGTAACTCAATAGGTAAGATAAAATCGCATCGTCAAGATTTAAATTTTGAACAGCTTCATATCTATTATCAGGAAAATGGTAAACCGCTTAACAAACAGTTTAAAAAGAATTTAGAACTTCTTACTGAAAACGGTTTTCTTAATTATGCTGCCTACCTTTTGGCAGATGTAAACAATGTATCTATTAAAGTTGCCAAATATAAAGGCCTAAATCGAGTAGAACTTATTGAGAACAATGAATATGGGTATTGCTCGCTCATTAAGGCAACAAAAAGTGTACTGGATAAAATTGCAGTAGAAAACACAACTTTTGCGACCATCACGTCAAAGGAGCGTATTGAGCGGAGGTTATGGAACCCTGTTGCTTTGCGTGAGGCTATACTTAATGCTATTGTCCATAACGATTATACTCGCGAAGTACCTCCTAAATTTGAAATATTTGATGATAGGATTGAAATAACATCTGCCGGTTCTTTACCGGAGGGGCTAAGCAAGGAAGATTTTTTTGAAGGAGTGTCTATCCCGAGAAATAAGGAATTGATGCGGGTTTACAAGGATCTGGAATTGGTAGAACAACTTGGTTCGGGCGTTCCAAGGATTTTGGAGAGTTATGATAAAGAATGTTTTCGGTTTATGGATAATTTTACCAGAATGAACTTTCCAGTTTCCGAACAAGTCTCCCCGCAAGTCTCCCCGCAAGTCTCCCCGCAAGTCTCCCCGCAAGTCTCCCCGCAAGTTGAGCGCTTATTGAATGTCATAACTCAGGAGCATGACAGACAGGAGTTACAAGAGCTACTTGGCCTAGCAGACAGAGAAAATTTCAGAAAAAATTATTTACAACCGGCAATTGATGCAGAATTGATAGAAATGACAATCCCGGACAAACCAAAAAGTAGTAAGCAACGATATAGGCTAACGGAAAAAGGAAAACAGATTAAGTGACTTTAATGGTGATTTTATTAATTTCAACTTAAATATCACCTATCAGCCAAAAAATGAAAAAGATATTACCGGCTTAAAAAAACAGCACTAATTTTTTGTTTCTCATTTGTATCTCATGCCTTGTTAACCCTTGTAAAATAAGGGTCCGTCACTTCCTGCATTGGGAAGTAACTGTACCGGGAATGTACTGATATATATTCAAAAGGATTACAAATAAAAGCTCTATAACAAATCGATATCCTTTGCAAATGCGACCAACTGAGGGGTATTTTGGCAATTAAATCTAAATCTAAGGTTTTCAAGATGTTTTTCAACCGTCCGGCTTGAAATATTCAAATCATTGCCTATTTCATTCATGGTTTGTCCATCCGAAATTAAAATGAGTATTTCTTTTTCCCTTTCTCTTATATGATGGTTGTTGACAATATTTTTATCAAGCAATTCATCAATGTTATTTAAAGATGATCCGTGAACACTCCAACTCACTATTTTGGGTGGTTTCAAATGCGGTAGATAAGTCATGATTGTACAGGCAGATTTTATTTTTTCATCACGAGTAACATCAAATATTTTTCCTTGTAAAAGGATATGCATTTTATCTCCGTTTTTATGTTGTCCTGCATAAGTGATATTGAGTAAGTGTAAGTCAGGATCAATTACATTTTCTTTTGCCAACTTTATAAGTTTACCACTTAACTCTCCGCACACTTCCCTATGTTCTGGAATTGCCGTGTTAAATATATCCAACATGGTAATTTCCTCATTTTTCATCCCAAAAATTTCAAAGCCATCCGCATATCTTAAATTGAAGTTTGTGTAGTCATAAATAGAAACAGCCTGATTGGGAAATAGAACAAGTCTTTTTTTTAGCGATGCTGCTTCCATAGAAGATAAATCAGTGTAGAGATTGCTTAACTGATTTAAGAAATATTCCGTTCCGCTTTGTTTTTTCAAGTTAAAAATTAAGAAATGTTAGCAAAAATACGGGTAATCCCGTATTTCAAGATACAATAAAAATTGATTACTTTACATAGTTACCTGATAATTAGATACGTATAATTAAAATATTGTCTCGTTAATCATTTTTAAAATTTAGCTTAGACTGGGAATATAAATTTTAAGAGTTTGATTTGTACTAGAATTAAATCTTGAATATAAAGCTATTCCCCTGATCTTCCCCTCGCTTATTAGCCGTTTAAAATTTTAAAGTATCTACATGTATGCATTTCTTAAAATTAGGACTCAAGCTTAGGTTGCTATTCATATTGCTCTACATCTTTGTAGCCTACTTTATTTTGCCAAAGGTTACTTACGACAATTCGATTGGGAGGTGGCTTCCAAAGAGTTCCAAATCAGTTGAAAGCTATAAAATCTTTTTGGACGATTTTGATTCTGATGCTTTGCTAATTTTAACTTTTGATGAACAAGATTCTATCTATTTTGACAATACAATCTTACCAAAAATAGAATCTATCAAAGATTTGGAATATGTTATAAGTGTAACTAGTTGGCCTATTAAATACGTTCAGCATAAAAAGAGAAAACCATTAAATAAAGAGGTATATTTTGTCAAATTTGTGTCCAAATCATACTTAAACCCTAATAGACCAGAACTAATTGAAACCATTGACAGTCTCTTTTACAACATTAAAGGTAACTACCAACTTGCAGGAACAGGGGTTGTACATAAAGCGATAAATGAACAGACCCAAAAACATTCCTCTTTTTACCTACTTATTGGACTGGCAGTTTTAACCATTCTTCTAGTTGTGGTCATTAAATCATTCATAGCAATCGTTCAAACTTTGCTAGTAGCCGTGGCCTCGGTTGCGACTATGATTTATTCCTCAGTTATTTTTGAGGTCCCCATTAGCATGGCCCATACCATTTTGCCAGTTATACTCCTGTTTTATTGCACCTCAATATCAATGCACATTCTTTCGCATGGTGGCGATTTTAAAAAAGTTTTGCGCCCGAGCATTTGGGTGGTCGTAACTACGGCCCTTGGTTTTGCATCCTTTCTATTTAGTGAAATAACCCTTCTAAAAGATTTTGCCATTTTAGGCATATCCGGGATTTTGGGCGTATTTCTGGCAGCCATATGTATGTTTTATCCACAGTCGTACCATTTTCAATTGAACAGTAATTTTAAGATATCAAAAAAGATTCGGCCAATTCGATTTCAAAGCCTTCCTTATGTTTTGATAGCTATAATACTTTTGACAATTCCCGGCCTATTCCTATTAAAGTCAGAATGATTATAGACAAAAAGGCTTATTTAAAAAGCTAGTCGAATTTATTCTGGAGGAAGCAATCCAGACAGAGAATATATGCTTCTCTATTGTGTTAAAAGGGAATGCTCCAGTAGAAAGGTATTTTAGTAATAAGCGATATCAATTTCAAGGGCTACTAAATTTTAAGGTGTTGGACACCTATGTTACCCAAAGTATTTTGATTACCAAAAGACGAAAGACTAGCGATGATTATCAAATTCAAAAGGCAACAGAACATCATAAAACGCAAATAATCAACCTAATGGTGTCAGAATTTAAAAGAAAAAACTTTGCTCCCATCATTACCAAAAAAACCTTTGAAAACAAAATAAATGGCACCTATAATATTCATTTGAACGATTATATACTAGCTTTTAAGGATAGTAGAATTGTGGGTATATGTGGTGTTTGGAAAATGCAAAAATTAAAACGAACTAAGATTATTAGATATAAAAGTTGGTTTCAATTGATGCTTATATATTATAAGTTACTTTCCAAAATATTCAAGTATCCTAGACTACCTCATTCAGGAGAGACACTAAAAGAGGTTTACTTGACCGATTTGTTTGTGGAAGAGAACAATCCTGCTATTCTACAAGCTATGCTTTTTAACATCAACAATGAACTTAAAACCAAAAACTATAATCTCATTCACTTTGCTATGAGTAAAACCAATCCATTATTAAAAGCCACTAAACCGTTTTTTGCTGTATCCACTTATTCCAATATTTACGCGACTTCAAAAAATCTTAAATTATTAAGTAATGAAGATGGACATCCCTATATTGATATTGCTTTGATTTGAAAAACTCAAATATTCAACCATAACTTTAACCATAAAATTAAGCTTATGAGAATTTATAAAATCATCGTTTTGTTTATTGCAATTTCAACATTGACAAATTGTGCATCTGCCTATAAAATGATTAAGCCAAAATCAATTAATTACGTTTCCACTAATGAAACTGAAAGGGTGAAAATTGAATACAAATATGACCTACTTCATAAAAAATACGCCAAAAAAGAATTAAAAAAAGGGGTGACACTTGTCGCCATTAAAATAACAAACAACTCTGATAGAGATCTAAAGTATGGTAGTGATATCAAACTAACTTACGAAAATGGAGCCGATATTAATGTAATGGAAAATGAAAAAGTATTCAAAACCTTAAAGCAAAGACCTGTATCTTTTTTATTGTATTTACTTTTGACTCCTCTAAATATTAATCGAACTGAACTTTCAGATCCACATGAAATCTATGAAGATTGGTTTTATGAATCCAGATCAACCTTTATTCCCATTGGATTGGTTTTAGGTCCAGGATTAGCTTTAGGAAATTTGATCGTAGCTAGCTCTGCAAATAAAAAATTTAAAACCGAAATTTTGGAATATAATATTTGCGAAACAATAATTAAAAAAGGAGAAACGAAATACGGTTTGATAGGTATTAAAACCGACCCATTCAATTCTTTAAAACTGAAAGTCAAATAAAACCGCTTTACAACTGCATGCTTCACCTGCAATTTCAGAGTCCACACTCAATGGAATATCAGCTTCACTACTTTGAGGTACATTTTGTGAAATTTTCTTGGGCGCAGTATTGGAAGTTTCTTCTTTCTTCAACTGAAAACAAATGATTATATTATAGTTATAAAAAAAGTTTGACTCATCTTCATGAAGATTATCGAATTAAACCCAAAAATTGCACTTCACGTTGATTATGTGAATGTTAGGAAATCAATTTTAACAAAATTGTTATAAAACAACCAATTGCTCGGAATAATGAGCAAAAGACAAGTAGGTGGATAAAAGCCACTTTTATAACACTATAACTTAAGCCTATTGCCTTAAAATAATTGTAATTACCCGAACAACATACGGATAAAAGCAATCAAACCAATACACCAAAAGTACACCTTGCACGTCTTTACCCCTAATGTTTTATGAAGTAAAAAACGGTATCGAGAAATAGTTGTGTATTATTCAATATCACTAGGATTGAAGTAATTAAAAATCAATCTCTTATTAGTGATTCTATTTTTTTTATTATCCTATATTGAAACTAAATTATATCACCTTTCTACCTCATAAATAATTGGTGAAATGGAGGTGTAAAATATGCACCTCACAAAAGAACCCATCTCCTAGAAAAAAACTACCACACTTCACCTCCCGCACCGCGAGACATGTAATTGCAATTCAAAAGAACTACATTCTATGGGGGGCTACGTTTCAAATTACTATATTTAATCCTTCGGAATAAATCATAATTTTACCATGGACCAACCCGAGCTAGTGAGGATTACTAAATTTCTTTCCAAGGTTTCTTTTTTTTCGGAGGTTTCCCAAGCCTCACTAAAGCATCTATGCCAAGATTTGAATACTGAAACCTTCTTTAAGCGCGATATAATTTTCAAAAAAGGAGACCGGGGCAAATCAATGTACGTCATTCTAACAGGAAAGGTCAAAGTTCATGAAAACAAGCATGTATATGGATATTTCGGGAAAGGAGAATGTTTTGGCGAATATGCACTTCTAGATAATATGCCCAGATCTGCATCCGTAACAGCAGAAGAAGAAACCAAGGTTTTAAAAATAGATCGGCCACATTTTCTTGATTTAATGGCCAAAGACAGTGGATTTACACAAGGAATTTTATCGGTTTTGATAAAACGACATAGAGACCTGGATACTGCCCAGGAAAGTTTAGCGGCTTCAAAACTTGAAGTTGATTTGGCCAACGCCAAAATGAGTGGCCTTATCAATGGTGCCATGGATGCCATTATTATGTTCGATTCCAAATTCAGAATAATATTGACAAATCCCTCTGCAAATAGATTGTTGGAAAACGATGATGTAGTACAACGAAACGTGTTGTTTTTCTTTGATGAAGAAAGTGCCGCCTTAATAGAATCGTTGGTGAAATCTTGTTTGAACAGCAATTCAAATACACTCAACAAGTACTTGCCAAATATTGTCAAAGTCACTGGCAGTAATGAAAAGGAAACCCTTAACGAAGGAACCATAAGTAAATATGGAAATGAGCAGGAAACATTCTACACCCTTATTCTTAGGAATATTGAAGCACGTTTGTTGGCCGAAGACCAAATAAATTTTTTAACCAACCAGACACAATACCTACAAGAGGAAATTAAAGAACTTACCAGTAATTACGGTATTTTGACTGAGGATGAAAGCATGACCAAGGTACTAAATCTCATTGAACAGGTGGCACATACGGACGCTACGGTGCTCATAAATGGGGAAACAGGAACAGGAAAGGAACTCGTGGCAAGGGCCATTCATCAAGCCAGTCCAAGAAATAATAATCCTTTGATCCGAATCAATTGTGGTGCCATACCGGCCAATTTAATAGAAAGTGAACTCTTCGGTCATGAGAAAGGTGCCTTTACGGGTGCAACTGCCAGTAGAAAAGGGCGTTTTCTTTTGGCTGATAAGGGCACCATCTTTTTGGATGAAATTGCCGAACTCCCTTTGGATTTACAACCAAAGTTACTCCGCGTAATACAGGAAGGAGAGTTTGATCCGGTAGGAAGTTCTGACACCATTAATGTGGATGTGCGTATTATTGCGGCCACACATAGAAACTTACTCGACCGGTCAAGGGTTGGAAAATTCAGGGAAGACCTCTATTATCGTCTAAACGTCTTCCCCATAGAAGTACCCGCATTGCGTCATAGAGGTAGCGACATTTGCTTAATTGCAAGGCAAATGATCCAGCAATTTTCTGCCAAACTTAACAAACCGATCATCCACCTCTCCGAATCTGACAAAGAATTACTGTCATCCTATCAATGGCCGGGCAATGTACGCGAGCTTCAAAACCTGATTGAACGTGCAGTCATTGTTTCCCAAAATGGAACGATTAATTGGGAGACCATTGTTCCGTCCTCCCAAGAAAGTGCAAAATCAAGCCCCGATAAGTCCGATGAACGTATTTTAACCTCAAGCCAGTTAATTGAGTTTGAAAAAGAGAACATTCTTCGCGCCTTGAAAAAGACACATTGGAAAATATCAGGAAAAAATGGTGCCGCTGCTATCTTAGATTTGCGTCCGACCACACTTACCTCAAAAATGAAAGCCCTCAATATTATACGCCCTATCTAAAGTTACGAAATCTCGTGAATTTAATAACGAAATCTCGTAAATTTACGGAATCCCACTATCATATTTAGAATTAAATCTTATTTTAAATCATTGATTTTCAAATATTTAAATGGTTTGGCACGGCTAGTGCATTTATCCAAACGGCAATAATGCCAAACAATTTAAATTTTAATAAAAATGATTGAAACAGCAAACATTAAAAATGGAGTAAACGTAGACCAATTAGTAGAAACCATTGGAGCCGTTCAAGGGAATCCTGAATTGGCTAAATTTGAATTCAGATCAAAAAACAATTGGATAGAAGGTGGGCACTGTATTTCCAGCATCAAGAGCTTTTACGGTGTGGGTGCCGAAGACACTTCTAGAGAAAAAGCCTTCACTATGGAGTGTGACCATCCACAAGTTTTGTTGGGAAATGATAAAGCGGCAACTCCGCCAGAAGTTGTACTTCATGCTTTAGGCTCTTGCCTAACAGGTGCCATGGTGTACCACGCAGCTGCAAACGGAATCGAAATCGCAGGAGCCGAATCTTCTTTGGAAGGTGGAGTAGACCTACATGGTTTCCTAGGTTTGGATGCCGAAGTTCGCAAAGGCTTCGACGGAATTAAGGTAAGGATCAAAGTAAAGTCCGATGCCTCAGTGGAGCAATTGGAAAACTTGGCAAAATTCTCCCCTGTTTTCGATATGATTACCAATCCCACACCAATTTCCATCGAAATTGTAAAGTAACAATACCAAAAGACCGTTCCTACACAATTATTAGGGGCGGTCTTTTATTTTTCCATAAAATCCCACCTATTAACATCACCAAATGAGCAGTCCACAATATATTATAGCCAACGGAAATCAAGCAGTAGCCCACATAGCTTATAAAACAAACGAGGTCTGTGCCATATATCCAATAACTCCGTCCTCGGAAATGTCCGAATTGGTAGAGGAATGGAGCGCGGACCAACAAGAAAATATTTATGGCAATGTACCCGCGGTTTTTGAAATGCAAAGTGAAAGTGGTGTGGCCGGGGCTATGCACGGTGCGTTGCAAACTGGATCTTTGGCAACAACCTTTACTTCCTCTCAAGGACTTTTATTGATGATGCCCAATATGTATAAAATAGCTGGGGAGTTAACACCGAATGTGATTCACGTGGCCACCCGTTCCATTGCCACACATGCACTTTCAGTTTTCGGTGACCACAGTGATATTATGGCGGTTAGAAATACAGGCTATGCCTTCCTGGGAGCAGCATCCGTTCAGGAGGCAATGGATTTTGCCTTGATATCCCAAGCAGCCTCTTTGGAATCAAGAATTCCTTTTGTACATTTTTTTGATGGCTTCCGCACCTCCCATGAAGTGGCCAAAATAGAAATTGTTTCCGATATGGTGATCAAAACCATGATGGACACTGGATTGATATGCGCCCATCGCAATAGGGCATTGAATCCCAATACCCCCGTCATTCGGGGAACTTCCCAAGGCAGTGATATTTTTTTTCAGAGCCGGGAAGCTGTAAATTCCTATTATAATGCATGTCCGCAGATCGTTCAAAATAAAATGGATCAATTTGCGAGTTTAACAGGAAGACAATACAAACTTTTTGAATATGTAGGGCATCCTGATGCGGAGCAGGTATTAGTGTCAATGGCCTCCAGTACAGAGACCATTGAAGGAGCCATAAAACACCTCAACCAAAATGGAGAGAAAATTGGACTTATTAAAATCCGATTGTTCAGACCCTTTAGTACCCACCACTTTTTAGAGGCAATGCCAATTTCTTGCAAGGCTGTGGCGGTTTTGGATAGAACCAAAGAACCGGGTGCCCCGGGCGAGCCCTTATATCTTGATATTGTTCAATCCCTAATGTCCGCTGCAAATACCTTTATTAAACCACCAAAAATTATTGGTGGCCGTTACGGACTTTCTTCCAAAGAGTTTAGTCCGAGTATGGTAAAAGCTGTGGTGGAAAATTTGAAACAAGATATTCCAAAGAACAACTTTACAGTGGGAATTACAGATGATGTTACGCATTTAAGCCTAAATTGTACTGAGGAATTGTTTTTACAAAATCAGAATTTTCAAGCCCTTTTTTATGAAACAAATTCGAACAATACAGATAGGAGTTTTAAAAACATTTTAAAGCTACTCGGTAGTACCGATCAACATGTTCAAGGCTATTCTGAAATCGATTATAAAAAATCCGGCGGCAAAATTATTTCCAACTTAAGAATAAGCTTCCTGCCGATCAAGGCGCCTTATTTGATCCAAAATGCGGCTTTTATTGCATGTGGTTCTGAAAAATTCCTTGAAAATGACCATGTATTGAATCGTCTGGCACAAAGGGGTTCACTATTGGTCAATTCCTGTTTGAATTCAAGTGAATTTTGGAAATCCCTCCCGACCACGACCCAACAGCGACTTCTTATGCATAATGTCTCCGTTTATGTAGTAAACTTAAATTCCCTTCCAAAATATTATAATGTGCACGGGCATAGGATCAATAGTCTGCAATGTTGCTTATTGGCCTTAAAAGATGATTTAGGAATTTTTGCAAATCTGGACCAGTTAAAAGAACAAATTTCAAAGGTCGAAATTTACAATAGTAATGAATCCAATCCAGCGTCATATATCGATGAATTTACCAATTCCCTTTTGGGGAGATTACTTGCGGGAAAAGGTAACGAAATTCCAGTAGGTGATCTTCCGATAGACGGAACTTACATGGGCAATACCCCAAAGTTAAATGACATAAGAACTGCTTGTACCTTGCCCGAATGGAATATGGATTCTTGTACGCAATGTGGTGCCTGTAGCATGGCTTGTCCGCAAGGAGCGCTTCGTATCAAAGTCTATGATGATTCTTTTTTGAACAATAAACCTTCTAGCCTAAAGGTGATGAAGACCTTAGAACCGGAATGGCAATTAAACTTGTCCAACTATACCCTACAGATAAATCCAGATCAATGTACAAGTTGTAATAACTGTGTAGATGCATGTACCGTAAAAGCTCTAAAAATGGTAGATATTTCGCCGAAGCTACCAACAGAAAAAAACAATTGGGATTATTTTGTAAGTATTCCAGAAATGGACAGGTCTAAAATTGATGCCTCCAAAGTAAACCAGCAACAATTGCAAGAGCCTTTGTTCAAATACTCACATGGTGCCGAAGGCTGCGGGGAAGCTCCTTATTTAAAATTGTTATCGCAGCTATTCGGTGATAGGATGCTAGTTGCAAATGCTACCGGTTCCAGCTCTATTTTCGGAGGTGCGCTCCCAACAACCCCATGGTCTAAAAATAGTTTTGGAAGGGGCCCAGCTTGGTCCAACTCACTTTTTGAGGACAATGCTGAATTTGGAATGGGATTTCGATTATCCCTGGATCAACAGGAGCAACAGGCAAAAAAACTTATAGTGGAGTTAATGGATCAACTCGATAATGAACTAGTGCATTCAATAATGAATGCCGATCAGAAAACGGAACAACAGATCATTATACAAAGAAAAAGGGTGGACATATTGAAGACCATCCTAACCACCCTTGCTACACCGGTTGCCCAACAATTGTTAGAGGTTGCAGACAGCTTGGTAAAGAAGAGTATCTGGATTGTTGGAGGCGATGGCTGGGCCTATGATATCGGATATGGAGGATTGGATCATGTCTTGGCTTCCGGAGCCAATGTAAACATTCTGGTGTTGGACAATGAGGTCTATTCCAACACTGGAGGTCAAATGTCCAAATCAACCCCATTTGGGGCCACTTCAAAATTTGCCACAAAAGGAAAAGAAAGGCAAAAGAAAGATTTGGGGCTATTGGCTATGTGCTATGATGATGTCTATGTTGCTTCCGTAGCGATCGGGGCCGATCAAGATCAGACCCTAAAGGCTTTTTTAGAGGCTGAAAATTTTAACGGACCTTCTATAATTATAGCTTATTGTCATAGTCCAGCCCATGGAATCGACATGAAAAGTCCGAGCCAGTATCATAAACTGGCTATTGCTTCCGGGCAGTGGTTACAATATCGAAATGATCCAAGAAGGATAAAAAATGGAGAAAACGCCCTACAACTGGATTCCCAGGAACCTAGTATTCCAATTGACGATTACTTGCGAACAGAAGGGCGTTTTCAGAATATTTTTAAAAATGGTAATGGAGTTATCCATGAAATCCTCCAAATACAAAAGCAGGTGGATAAAAAATATCATAGATATAGGGCTATGTCCAATTGGAGGTCCGATGTCAACGAAGCCATTATTTTTCATCCATAACATTAATTACTTCCATATCCTTGGGCATTCCTGAAATGGTGTACTCTGCGGATTTGGTCAAAAAATATCTAGCCACAAAATCATGGGGATTTTCATTTAGAACCTTATCAAAAGTTGCTGTTGCCTTAGGAAATTCTCTGGCAAAGAAGTATTTAGAACCTTTTTCAAATTCCTTTAACGTTTTTGCCTTAAGTTCCAATACCTCCTTTTTATCGCCATCGAAGCATTCATATATTCCGATTACCTTATTCTTGCCCTTTACCTGTACTTTTCCCAAATATCGCACCCCATAAGAATGCCTATTGGAAATGGTACTAAGGGTATTTTCGCTGATGATAATATTTGCGCCAAAATGTTTGGTCAAACCTTCCATTCTTGAGGCGGTATTCACTGTATCAGAAATAATAGCGGTGTCATTTCTATGCATATCGCCAATGATACCCATAACCAATGGCCCCCTATGCAAGCCAACACCAATTGTAATGGGTTGATTCCCTTCAGCAATTCTTCGGATATTATAATCTTGAACGGCCTTTTGCATGTCTATTGCCGATTGAAGGGCATGCTCGGCTTTATTGGGAAAGAGTGCCATGATTCCATCGCCTAAATATTGATTGACAAAACCTTTGTTTTTTAGAATCAAAGGGCCCATTTTACCAACATAGGAATTTACGAATTTGAAATTCTGTTGGGGGGTCATTCCTTCGGATAAGTGGGTGTACCCTCTTATATCACTAAATAGTACGGTAACCTCTTTTTCAACATGATCACCCAATGCCACATCTGTAATGGCTTCCCTACCAACAGATTTAATAAATTGGGTTGGAACGAATTTACTGGTGGCCTTATGGATACCATTGAGATTTAAATGAGTTTTTATACGGCTCAGCAACTCGTCCTTCGAAAAGGGTTTGGTCAAATAGTCATTGGCACCTACGCGAAACCCTGTAACCAAATCACTTACCCTATTTTTAGCGGTTAACAATATAATGGGGAGTTCACTGGTCAAATGCTTTTCCCTTATCTTTTCACATACCTCATAACCGGATAATCCTGGCATCATGACATCCAAAAGGATTAAGTCATATTCCTCTCCATCTTCTAGCAACCTCAATGCTTCATTGCCATTGTTGGCTTCCGATATGGCATAACCTGCCACGGATAAATGGTTTTCCAGAACTCTTCTATTTATATGTTCGTCATCCACTATAAGTATTTTGCTTCGTTCGGTTTCAGATTGTTCTATTTTTTTTTCAAAACTCCTTTCTTTTATATCAAGCTGTAATGGTGATATCTTTTCAAAGGTTGTTTTACCTAGATTAGTTAATTCATCCCGTTTTTGAAGGCTGAGTGGCAGTGTAAACCTAAAGGTAGATCCTTTTCCAACTTCGGATTGTACTTCAATGGTACCTCCATGGAGCTCCACCAATTGTTTTGTAACAGAAAGCCCTAATCCGGTTCCTCCATATTCCCTTTGGACAGAACCATCGGCCTGTTCAAACGACTTGAAAATAGATCCCAATTTTTCTTCGGCAATGCCTATCCCCGTATCCGAAATGGAAATGGCGAGGTGTTTTTCCCCGGCAATAGCATTGATATTGATTTGTCCTTTATTGGTGAACTTTATGGCATTACCTATTAGGTTATGTAGAATTTGCTGTAACCTATCTTCATCTGCCTCCGCCAATGGGATGTTTTTCGGAATAGAATTGAGCAACTCTACGTTTTTGCCTTGAATGAGTGGGAACGACAGTTTCAAAACGATGTCGGCTACCGCATGGACATCAACTGGTCCAAGGTTCAATTCCAAATCGCTGTTCTTCAGTTTTGAAAAGTCGAGAATATCGTTCACCAAATGTGAAAGACGTTTGCCGCTATTGGTAATCATGTCCAAATTTTCAATGGCTTTGGATGGAAGTTTTCCCGCAGCCCCATCCTTGAGCGATTCTGAAAGTCCAATGATTCCGTTCAAGGGCGTACGAAGTTCATGGGAGGTATTGGCCAGGAATTCATCTTTTAACTTATCGATTTTCTGTAATTCTTCTACCCGTTCTTTTTCAATTTGGGTTTTTTGACGTTCTTCTTCTATTAGTAGTTGTTTTTTTTCCGCTTCCCTCCTATCTTTTTGTTTCCTTTTATATCGATTAAATATGATATATGAAAATAGTAAGAAAACAATGGAAAGACCAATGATCACATTCCTGATAATTCGTTGTCTTTCCAGTAATAGATCTTTAATTTCAGCATCTTTCTCCAGCGCCGTAATAGCCTCCTGTTTTTTTTCCGAGTCGAATTTAACTTGTAATTCCTGGATTTGTTTCGACTTAGTTTCATTGAACAAACTATCCTTAACAAGTATATACTTTTCCTTCCAGAGCAGGGCATTTTTATAATCTCCTTTTGCTGCGTGTACCAATGACATTATTTCATAGGCCTCTTGTGCCGATGACATTGCTCCTATTTCTTCAGCAAGTTGAATTGCTTGATCCAAATGTACCTGTGCTTTCCTGTAATCCCCTAGCTTAAAATAATCTCTACCCACATGGGTATGGCTTTCAGATAACTCCCTTTTCTGTTTAAGTTCCTGTCGGATTTCCAAAGCTTTTAAATGTACCCTTAAAGCTTCATTATAATTCTCCTGTAAACTATGAACTTCTCCTATGGCCTCATAATCATAGGCGGTTCCCCATGAACTTTTAATTTCCTGATCTAAAACAAGGGCTTTATTGAAAAAGTTTAGGGCTTCTTTATAATTACTTTTCAATTGGTATATGCCACCTATATTAAAATAAGCATTGGCCATATCCCCCTTGTATCCTAATGTACTGAATGTCTCTAGGGCTTGGGTATAATTATCCATAGCCTCTTCCAATTTATGGTCTTTCTTCAAGAGGTCACCCAAGGCGTTTTGGATGGTGGCAATACTATAGGCGTCATTCCTAGCTTCATATATTTTTAAGATATTGTAATATATTTCGGTACTCTTTTCGTAATCGCCTTGGTCATCAAGAATAATGGCTTTTTGATATAAACCATTGGCCAAAGCAACACTGTCTTTTACTTCTTCACTATATTTTAGATATTTTTCCAAATATCCCAGAGCATCGCCATAATTTCCTTTTTGTCTCTCCAGAACGGCATATTGATAATTGGCCGTTGATATGCCTTGTTTATTATTGGTTAAGGTGCTAAGTTGATAGGTACTGTCTATATATACTTTTGCCAATGACATATTGGACCGAGTGTTTAAATATTCCCATGAAATATTTTTTAATGTCTGGATCCTGGCGGAATCGGATACCGAATTTTTCAAGACCTGTTGTAGACTATCAATTTTGGTGGTCTGACCAAAGGAGGAAGCAAACAAAATGCAGGCTATTATGGATAAAATTTCTTTCATTTTGATAGGTGGTAATAGGTCGGCTTTTACATTAAAATTAATGTTTAAAGGTGAAACTCCAAAAATAGGCTCGGATATGTTGGGCATTTTGTTGTCTTACGAATAAGATGGGATATTGGCAAAAGGGATAAAACAGGAAATAAATGTTTAAAAATACATTATTCGGATACGGAAAATTATAGATGTATTTAATCTGTAGGAAAAATGATTTTAAATAGCGCTTTATAATGCACTTTAACACATAGTTTTAAGGAGTAAAGGATTACCTTCTAGGGTATCAGACAAGGCTTAAAGGACTTTTGAAGGATTGGATTTCATCATGCAGTTTGTAGTTATCCCATACGAAGAAATCAATTTTCCCACCAACTAACCAACCCAACGGGGACTGATAGAACCTCGTATGTTTAAAATGGATTAAAAAAAGGGATTAAGCATCTCCCAAAATACAATCGCCTCCATACTAAAGTCTATTTAAACGGTAACAAAGGGACTACTTTGAACTTTGCCTTAACCTTGCGTCAAAATTTATATATCGCTATAATTTTATTTTTCAGTAGATCTTATAACCATGGAAGAAAAATTCAAAAACCGATTGAACCTGGCAAAGGAGATTAAGGATATGTTAGTTTAAACCTCTACCCAAATATGTTTTCACATATGCATGTCGTCCGCTTAAAAAGTTTTCAGGGCTAGCTCCAATAAACTTATTGAAATCCTTAATAAAATGTGCCTGATCATAATAACCGCAATCCAAGGCCAAATGATGTAGTTTGTCCGTAGCAGAAGTGTTCAATAGTTCAAAAACAGTATTGATCTGTATAACCTTACAATAATACTTAGGTGGCATCCCAACCACATTTTTAAAAACTCTTCTAAAATGCCGCAAGCTAATACCTGCTTGTTCCGCTAATGTGGACTGTTGGATAATTCCATTGGTCTTGAAAATATTCGCTATGGCTTGGTCCAACCAGTCTATTGGAGCCAATCGGTCTTTAAGAAGCTCCCCCAGATAATCCAATAATAAGGAGATACGTTGTTCCTGATCAATATCTTCGGATAATTTATAAATTAGTTGGCTACAATCAATTGGAGATTCCGCCCCTAGGGCCTTCCACCTATTTAAGAAATAAGAACCTGGTTTGTGAAACAGATAATAAGTAGCGGTCGGGTGAAGTATAATGCCAAGATTGTCCAAAATACCATTAACACTAAACTTTACAGTGGCATTGTAAATCTGTCCTCCTATATTGAGTTTGGATTTTGGTGATAATTTTAGGTTGTCGATCTTAAACTCTGGAATGAATCCCTGTGAAAATATCAATAGTGGAAATCCCGTTGCGTACATAGGCTGACCCGTTAATGCTACGGACTTGTATGATTTTCCAACAATCACCCCAAGGACACTCCCTTGCAATTCCGGTGGGATATCATAGTCTAATTTCTTTGCAAAATCCTTAACCACAAATCTATCAAATAAGTCCTTAAATACTACATGTCCGTTTTATACAATGGTATTATCAAGGCAAAAATTAACTTTAAAGATATCAAAAGTTGATGGAAACAAGAACTGAAACATTGACTTTTCAGTCTTTAAAAACGTGTCATATACTTTGGAACAACTATCTAATGTCAAAAATAAAGTGGAGCCCGTATGGATGAACAAAACAAAAAGGCCCAAAATTAATCGCTACACCAAATGATTATCCCAAAGTTCTTATATGAAGTGAATATACTTATATATGACAACTCAAATAAAAGAAACAAACATTATTGATCAATGAAAACAAAACTCTATATAGGCATAATAATAGTATTACTATCCGCGCCAACCTTAATCGCCCAAAATTTTACCGACAATTTTCAAAAAGAATCCATCAACAGTCGGCCTACTCATTGGACCTCGGTAAAAGGCAAGGGACTCATCACAGAATTGGATGGTAAAAAGGTACTTAAACTCGATCGTTACACCGTTCTAAAACCAACCATCAACGGACAGGACAACCACTATTTAGGGAATGAATTTACTATTGAGTTCGATGCTTTTTTTGATAAAGTTCCAGCGTCAACCAGACAATATTATATCATCAACCTTTGGGAAGGAACTGGTGTTCATGGTGAAAACGATAAACATACCGATCCATATATGATTTTTCGACATGGTATAAATGTCACCGGATCTATCGTCAACAGAAAAAGAATAAAAGAATTAGAAGTACTGGAGCAGGTCTGGCGCCATATTAAGTTAGAATATGCTAAAAATACACTCAAAATATTTATTGATGACCAATTGGTGCACCAACAACCAAACTTATTTTATAAACCAAAAATGGTGTCCTTAAGTGCCAGAAATGCTAACGGACGAAATGGCATTACCAATTTTACTTTAATAGGTGAGACTGAAAAAAATCTTACTGGGTCTCCAGAAATTTGTATCACAGAGGATTTAATTATACCAACTACTTTTCAAGTCAACGCTTTAGTTTCATCCAAAGATCTTCTATGGGAAAATGGTAAAACCTTAAAGGTGTCTTTCCTAGACACACCATCCAATATTGTGAAAACAAATATTATTAACTATGCCAAAGCATGGGAAACATATGCAAATATAAAATTCGAGTTTATAGATGGCTCAGATGGTGATATTCGTATCGGGCTTAAAAAAGGTGGGTCATGGTCTAAAGTTGGTACAGATGCATTGAATTATCCGGAAGATGAACAAACAATGAATTTTGGATGGTTTACCGACACTACTAGTACCGCTAGTTTTAGGCGTACCACTATTCATGAATTTGGACATGCCATTGGTCTAAAACATGAACACCAAAATCCTACGGGAGGTATTTGTTGGGATTGGGAAGCTGTATACGATTATTACGAAGAGGAAAGCGACTGGAGTAAACAGAGAACCAAAAATAACCTAGAAATGCTGTCCAACAACAGCGTAGGGAATGCAACAGCGTACGATAATAAGTCTATCATGCATTATACCATACCCAATTCCATCACCAGCTGTGAATATTCGGTAGGATGGAACGATCAACTCTCAGAAATGGATAAAAAACTTATATCCAATTTTTACCCTTTTCGCAAACCAAGGCACACCATAGGCCCTAATATTTATAATTATAACTGGACAGCAGGATGGGATAGCGTAGAATTTTTGTACCAGGGAGGTCAAACTTATTTACTTCTCTTAAAATCAAGCACTGGTGATGTGCATATACACAAAATGAGAGGGGATGGCTCTGTAGGGGAAAGAATTTTTGATAAAAAGTATAGCTCTGGATGGACATCCGCCAAGTTTTTCGAAGTCAATAGTAAAAGCTATTTATTTCTGCTAAAACAAAGTACTGGTGATGTGCACATACATCAAATGAATAGAGACGGCACGGTTGGTCAAAGAATTTTTGACAAAAAATGGACTTCAGGTTGGAGTGAAACCCAATTTTATACAGTTGGGAATAAAACATACCTATTCTTATATAAATACCAGACAGGAGATGTACATGTAAATAGAATAAATTTAAATGGTACGGTAGGTGACTTAATATTTAATAGAAAATGGACGCCAGAGTGGACAACTGCTTCCCATTTCAAAACCAATAACAAAAGTTATATGTTCCTTATTAAAAAAAGAACTGGAGATGTTCACATTAACGAAATAAAAACCGATGGAACAATTGGCCAAAAGGTTTTTGATGAAAAATGGACCCAAGGATGGACAACGGCGGAATTTTACAGGACCAACGCGCAGTCTTATCTATTCCTATTAAAATTAAAAAACGGAGATGCAAAGCAGTTTTATATTACAGACAACGGTCAAAGAGGAGAAATCATTTTCGATAATAATGCTAACTGGACCTCGGGCTGGAGCCACGCAAAATTTTATTCGGTGGGGCAAAATAACTATATGTTTTTACTAAAAGAAGAAAATGGAACGGTACATACACACATTATTTATTCAAATTAATCATCTCAATAAAAACAATTAATACAATGAAAACTAAACGTACGCTTATAATGATAACCTGTTTTTTAATAGGAATACATGCCAACGCACAATTTCTCAAAAAGCTAAAGAAGAAAGCTGAAAATGCTGCCGAACGAACCATTTTAAACAGAGCGGACAAAGAAGTTACCAAAACCACCAACAAGGCCATAGATTCCATTACAAAAGGAGGTAGCAGCAAGAAGGATAACTCCAAAACGATTGGTGAAACCGAAAAAAACACACCTTCCAAGGAAACCACCCAAAAAGAAAGGCAGGCTCAGGAAAGTAAAATAATGAACATTTTCGGCGGAGGATTGGAAGGCATCCCGGATACGTATGAATTTCAGTACGTCATGGATATGTCCTTAACCACCAAAAAGGATAAGATGGAGATGAAATACTATATACAACCCGATGCTACCTATTTTGGAAATGCCATAGCGGACAAAAGAGCCAACAGCATTATTGTATACGACATGGAAAACCAAGCCATGGTAACCTTTATGGACAATGGAACACAAAAAATGGCGATGAAAATGCGGATGCCCTTTGATGCCGAGGCACAAAAGGAAATGGCCAAAAGCAACACAAACCAAGAAAATCTAAAAATCACCCCCTTAGCCAGTAAGACTATTTTAGGGTTTAACTGCAGTGGATACCAAATTGAACAAGAAGATGGTATCAGTAAGTTTTATATCACCAATGAAGCGCCAGTTAGTTTTGTAGGTGTGTTTTCCAGTGTGGAGCAAATGCCGAAAACGGGTTATTATGCCACTATTCCTTTCGATGAAAAATCTATGATCATGGAAATGGAATACATCTCCAACAAAAGAAAGCGCGACAATATGCATATGATTTGCACAAAATTGGAAAAGCATCCTATCACGATCAACAAAGCCGACTATTAAGGAGAAATATAAACCGTTAAACACGCGCATTATGAAAACAACATCTCTGCTACTAACCCTTTGTTGGTTTGTATTGCCAGCGACACTCTCTGCCCAAATTGGGGGAAGCGTCTTTGAAATAACCAAAAAAGCACAGCAAGAGGCCAAAGGCGAAGCGGATGATGCCGCTGAGAAAGCAAAAGAAGAGCATGCGATGGAAAATATAACTAAGGGGCTAGAGGCATTTGGGCAAAGCCTAAGCGAATCTAGCGAAATGCCAATGGAGATTCGATGTATCAATCTGATGGGTGATCATGCGCTGAATATGTATTTAGTTCAACACAAAATTGAATCTGCAAATAGTTGTAAAGCTAAAAAACAACTATTGGAGATGCAAGCACTACAGGTGCTCTCGGCGGGAACTCGAATTTATTGTCCAGAAGAACTTTATAGTGATGTAGTTTATTATGGTACCTCAATTTTAGAATTGTACTTCTCATTGAAATCACAAAATTATATTCCTGGTACACGCGAGTTGGAAGATTCACTAGATAATATCAAAGAAGCGAGTTTAGTCTTTGGAAACCCATATTCTTTAAATTTAAACACCTTGCTAACATTGGATAAAGATTATAAATCATACGATAAAGAAGGGTTGTTGGACTTAGATGCCCTCTTGTTAGATCTACTCGATTATGAATCTATACCTGAATCGGATGTGGAATGGCAAAATAAAAAAAAAGATTTCTTTACTGAACTCATGAATTATATAACCTATTTTGATTCCCCCATTTTTATGTTAAAAAGATCTAATCAAATTAATTTCACAATCGAGAATCTCCCGTGCAAATAAAAAACAAAACTGAGCAATTTCATCTGATCCATGCACCGTTGATGCAAAAGCAAGGTTTAATGGCGATATTGATAATAGAGTAAAGGATTTGAACGAAAATATGGAAAGTACCAGGGGCCGCTGGCAGAAGTATTTGGCCAAGGTCAAAATAAAGTAAGTGCCTTAAAAATAAACTTCAAAAAATCATTAGTTGCAAAAAAAGAAAATATATGAAGACTATAAAGTTCAAAATATTACTAATAGGACTAGCACTATTAAGTAATTCCTGCTGGGAAGAAACAAAAAAATTGGGGGATGAAATTCAAAATACTACCAAAATAATAAAAAATGCGAAAAACGTAGCCAAAGAGGCTACGGGGATGCAGGAGAATATAAAGTTACTGCGCAATAAAGAACCGCTTACCAAAGAACAATTTGAATCTTGGTTGCCAGAGACATTGGCCAATATGCCGCTTACATCGTCTATGATCAATATGATTCCCGGAATGGGGTCTTGTGGAGGAACCTATCACGTGGGGAACAAAAGAATACGTGTCATGGTCATTGATGGTGCTGGTGAAAAAGGAGCTGGAGGCGTTGGCCCTTATCGAATGTCGAGTAAAATGAACTACGACACCAAAGGTGATTGGGGATCCACAAAAACAGTGCTTATAGACGATGTGAAAGTAAAAAAGAGCTATTTAAAATCGAGTAACTCGTACGACCTCTCTATGTTTTATGCCGAACGGTTTGCTGTAGATATAAAAACAAATGAAATAGATGAAGTTACATTGGAGAAAATTGTCAAAGAACTTAATCTAAGTGAATTAAAAAAATTTTAAAACGATGAAACACTACAGGATATTAATTATTTTAATTGTTCTTATCGGCTGCAACGATACCCCTTCTTCGAAAGCGAAGACAACAAAAGCTTTAGCCGGAAATATACCAACCACAACTTCTGAAACCAGAATAAAATCAAAAGAAGATAATGCTTTAGACAAGAATATTGAAACCACAAACAATCAAGATGATTGGTATTGGAAAAATACCCAAATGAGCAAAAACAATGCCTTTGAAAATTGGGAACATGGTCTGGTAGATCTGGTGATGGAGTATCGATTAAGACATAACGAAACCACCCCAAAAAATCTAAAGGTCGGTTATATTGACGATAATGGTTCAATTAATATCACCTTACCTGAGAATACCCCTACGGAGACCAGTCTAGATAACTTAGGAAATTTAGTGTTTTACGATATCCAGGATATTTCCACATTGAACTATGGGAACCCGGATGCAGGTTATTTGTCCAAGACCACATTAAATGTTTTAAAAAACGGTGAGCTTATTGGAGCCCTAACATTGGGGAATTCCGTTCGTGTCACTTATAACCTTACCAACCAGAGTACTTTATCCATGGGCGATGAGGGTTATCTAATCTCCTGGGCCTATCTAGAGGAAGCTGCCAGTATGAAGGGTACCGAAAAAACTAAAAATAAGGTACGGAGAGATGGAACAAACACCCTAGAAGTAGAAAACACCGTGGTTTATGACCTCGATTTTAAACCTGGCTGGAATTTTATAAAAACAGAAGTTATTGGTAAATATGACCTTGTACACGAACGAGGATTGAATGCCTCCTGGTTTAAAAAGCACCATCATAGGGTAGTTTCAGAAATACCGGAAGATGCGGCCTATTATTTTAGGTTTCCTTAATGCCATTTAGCCCGTTATATACATCAGAGCCATACCTCACTGATTCCATCAATAATGTATTTCAATCGAGCATGTTCGTCTTAAATGACAAAGGTCTTCCAATCCATAAAAAATAAAAAAGCAACAACAGTTTCCCAATGTTCCTCTTATGACCATACCAACTCAAGTTACTGTATTTCAGTCTACATGATTTAGGTAGTACCTACCAACCGTAATTATACATTTAACAGGCAAATAATTCATTATTGCTTCATTTCTGACCGAACCGATTTTATCCAGGAATTGTGCAACTGTAAAAGTTCGTCCTTTTTTTTGGGATTGGATTTCGCCAAATTATTTTTTTCGCCAATATCTTTATCCAAATTGACTAGAAATAATTTATCCAAATTCTTTTTCGCGCCCTGCCCTGATGGCTCGTTAACGTTGCCTATAAGTTTCCAAGACCCCTTGCGAACAGCCCATTGTGCGGTTTTATCATCATAATTCCCAAACTGCCAATGCACCACCTCATGGCGTGATTCCTTTTTGCCATCCAAAATAATGGGCATCAGGCTTTTCCCATCAATGTTATCTCCTACTTCTGAATTGGTCAATTCACCTATGGTACTAAACCAATCCATCTCCATGCTAAGCTGGTCGCGCACCTCATTGGCAGGAACTACTCCTGGATACCGGATAATGGCCGGCACACGGATTCCCCCTTCAAACAAACTAAATTTACTACCTCGATACGGACCTGCATTTCCACCTCCCCAGAAAGCACGTTCTTCCAAGGAATGTCCATGGTCCGATTGAAAAATGACTATGGTGTTCTCCGCTAGGCCCATTTCGTCCAGATAATCAAGAACAATTCCAACTTTTTCATCCGTATTGGAAACAAAAGCTGCATATTCCTTTCTGGGAGTTGGCAGATTCTTGTAATAGTCCAACCACTTTGTGGTTCCTTGGTAGGGATAATGCGGGGCGTTAAATGCCCAATAAATAAAAAATGGCTCGTTCCTTCTGTGATTGATTACCTGCTTTACCTCTTCGGCCATTAGATCCGTAAAATGTTCCCCATCATAATAGACCTCTTCCATATTTCTGTACAGATCGTGCTTATTGGGACCGTCCCAGTAAAAGGTGTGGGAATAATTATCAATACAACCCCGCTGATGTCCGAAAAAATAATCGAACCCTTGTCCGTTCGGCAAATTCTGCTCCCGATGGCCTAGATGCCATTTACCAATTAAAGCCGTGTAATAGCCATTGGGTTTAAGCATCTCCGCCATGGTAATCTGCTCTGTTGGAAGTCCATATTCCCCGCTTTTTTCGGCGCGTTCCGGTATTGGCACATTGCCCTCCAATCCAGCCCGTAAATTGGTCTTACCCGTCATCAGTGCAGCCCTGGACGGTGAACAGACCGGTGCTCCCGCATAGAATTGTGTAAACCTCACCCCCTCCTTCGCAAGCCTGTCCATATTAGGTGTATACAAATCCGTTGCCCCGTAAGAATTAAGATCTATGGAACCTTGGTCATCTGTCATTATAACAATTACGTTAGGTCTGCCCTTAGTAGTGGTCTGTGCATAAGCATTTAGGGGTAAGGAAATGAATAATATTCCCAAGCCAATCGTTATCGCGTTTTTAAATACTCCCATTCTATTTATTTATTTAATTCAATATCCATTATTTTGTTCCCAATTCGGATTTAATAAAATAGCCCTATCCGGTAAAGGCCACAAATAATCCCTATAGCGCTAAACTTTGTTTCGCAATTACATTACCGTCTTTATCAACGCTATCTTCCTTCATATCGATTTCGGCAGTTCCAAACCTAATAACATCTTTGTAATCTAGACCTTCCCCTGCAAATTCAACTCTACGTTCCAAACTTAAAACATCAGGGACCCCTTCTAAGGCCAAGTGTTACGTCTGTTATCGCCACCAACCCTCCGTTCCTAACAAAATTGATGGCCTCGAAAGCCTTGTCGGCAGGTCTATTTACCTCATTCTCCACTTCGGCAATAGTAAATAAAATTTCGGCAAAACTGAACAAAATTGGATTTAATTCCTATTGATTGGCCTGCGGTGGAGTTCTTTTGACATTGTCAACAAAATACGTATATTTTTTAAATGCTAATCCCATTGGATTGGCAAAAAGTTCATTGTACACGACCAATTCCCTATTGTACATTGCCCCTATAGCTATGTAAGTTTGCTATAAACGCGGGTCACTTTAGGCACTTGGATTTTCCCAATCATACCATAGGAAAAAGCATGGTGTGAAATGTGGGCTTATAATAATGCCACTTTTAACTTCGAAACCAAAATATATTTTGAAGTACCTCCTACCAAGCTTTCACGAATTGCCGCTAGGCTACAATATACGTACTACTGGCTTTATGTTTCGGACAGTAGATTCCGAATTTTATCCAAAAAATCCATTTCCTCATAGGGTATCATGTCCAAAATGTATCCGAGTACTTCCCGTATATTTTGTGCTGGTTCGGGAACAATCCTCGAAGGAGAATTTTCCATACCTAGGGCCATGACACAGACCTTTATTAGGTTGGAAATCATTAAGGACGTATCTAAATAACCCTCGGATATAAGGTTTACACAAAAAAGTTCCTTCCTACTTGGATAGCGTTGTAATGTACTGAAATGCTTTTTGGTCAATTCCTTTAATTTATCCATTAAAACATCATCTTCCGATTCCAGAATATGGCTATTAGTGGTATTTGTCTGATTGCAAGGGATTTCTATATGGGGCAATTGTTTGTCCAAAGAGGAGCGGCATTGGGCAATTTTATCCGAAAATAGTTTGGAGACCAAAGTATACATCAGGGCTGTATTCTCTTGTATTTTATGAATCCGAACCTTTTCATGGGGATCATTATCCTCGTAGGTTTTAGCGATATTGGCCTCATCCAATATTCCCAAGAGAGTTGTTTGTTGCTCTTCCTCTGTACTAAAAAGGAAGTTTAATTCAGGAACATAGGTCGTTATATTGCTATGATGTTCCTGGAGGCTATGGAACAGACATTCTTCGCCCATCATAAATACTTCTACGTTGCGATATAACAATTCAATAATCTGATGGAACAACAATATCGGATGCCGCAAATTGCCCTTCTCCAAAAAGTAATTGGCTCCATCCATTAAATAATTTACTTTATCCAACTCCTTATTGAAATCCAAGTACATCCTATCCAATTGTGTTGGCTTCACATTATATTTATAAAACAAGTCGATATTCTCTGTGGAACTGGAATAAACCAGATGCGTCCAAAGACAACCATGAACGAAAAATAAGTTCTGTTCCAATAGTTGCTGACGGGCATATTCAAAAGAAAAAACCCTATACAGGAAACCATTATCTTCCTCACATATATCTTCCAATATTAAGGACAGTTCCTCGGATTTGGTGGAACAATTTGGGTCCAGTAGGATTATGAACAATCTATTATCTATGTTCCGGTCCGATGTTAATTTGTAAATAAGTTTCACCTCGGGCAACAAAATAAGCTTACTAAGGATTTGTGGTATGGATGCCATTTTACTAATACTAAATTGAACAATTATTTACAATATCTCACAGGCTTAAAGACAGGATAAGGAATTCCAAATGCAGCGGTGGCATTAACCCCCTGAATTTAACAGCCTTGAATAAATTAATGGTTCTGGACCCTTAGGTCGTTGCACGCTTTAATTCAAAAGTGTGTAAAATTTAAAAATATAGGGTTGGAATATCAATGCATGGTCGGATACCATGAAAAAGCGTAGTACGTAAATTATGGAACAAATACCATTTAAAAATCTCTTGGACAATAAATTGGTATGGATATAAGAACCGAAAAAAAGTGTGGCGTTAATCCCATAACGAATATCCTATATAAAATTCTAATTTACTAATTAAGTTAGCTCCTCTACTCTCGTACTGCCCTTCAGTATTTTAGAGTACCATCACAGGTAACAGTTTCCCAACAATTAACCTTTTCTTATTGCGTAGATTTGTGTAACTTGTTAGCAACTTTACCACAACAAATATAGTTGATAATTATCAACATTTCTTAATTTACGGCAACTATTTTCTGGAATGAATAGAATTTTAACAATTTTTAGTACCGTGGCAGAAACTGAAGGCATTAGCATATCTGCACTTGAAAAGTCTATTGGGGCCAGTAAAGGGGTACTATCCAGGGCTTTAAAACACGGAACCGACATCCAGGTCAAATGGCTCAATGCCCTCGTTGAAAATTATCCCAATTATAGCCCCGAATGGATATTGACCGGGAAGGGCCCCATGTTAAGGAACCAAGGAACCACCGACCTTCATCAATTAAAGGAAGAAGGGGATACTTACCAACTTTATGAGCAGATAGCCCTTTTAAAGGAACGTATAGAAATTTTAAAAACGGCGAATGAAGCCCTAAAGGCAAATAATACTTCCCTAATGGAAATTAAGCAAATGTTGAAAAAACGGATCGAGGACCTAGAGCAATAAACCAACAAGAATAGCTATTTTAGATAACAAGGGTTCCGTGTAAGGCTTGCCATAAGCTAAAAGGCTATACTTTTTTAAAAAGTTCTATAGCAGCCATGGAAGACTCTTCAGAACCTTCCAGCATCCCCTTCTCCTCAAATAGCTCATATATAATTTTCTTTTCCTGCATGTTAAAGGAGCGCTGTTGAAACCAATCGTTTACCGCTATCTTTTTATTCTCCTCCCTGGACTTTTGTTTTATTTCATCGGTCACTTTATGCCAATACACCCATCGGTTGGTAGCAAGGGAATAGCCAATTTCATTGTTGATCATGGATCTTATAGGCTTGTTTCTAAGTCTAACACCATTCTCCAAGACTGCCAAAATCTTGGTAAGACGTACCACTTCCGAAAAAGAATACCTAAAAAAATCGCCAAATCCGTTTTGACTTACATTATATAATTTATCCCCTATTTTTAAGTCGTCCATAAAAAAGAAAACAAAAATAATGGTCCACCCCACTTAAGTAAAGTATTGCTACAAGAACTTATAAACAATGTCACCATAAAACAATATTTGGAAATAAGGCCCAATCCGGTTTTGGGATAATTCCAATTCTCCTTTTTTTTACAATTCCATAGCCTCCATTAATCCAATTCTTTTACATTTGTCCGTATAAAATCTATTACAATGAATATTGAAAGGGAATTGGGCAAAAGAAGCAATCACCAATGTGAGTTATGTGCCAATACGGAAAAATTAAGTGTATTTGAAGTTCAACCACCTAGAAATGGAGGTTTGGAAGCAAATTTATTGGTTTGTGAAGTCTGTAAGGAACAAATTGAAAATCCAGATACGACAGATTCAAATCACTGGCGCTGTTTAAACGACAGTATGTGGAGCGAGCATACTCCTGTAAAAGTTATAGCATGGCGTATGTTAAGCCGATTAAGAAATGAAGGATGGCCTCAGGATCTCCTGGATATGCTTTATTTGGAAGATGAGGTATTGGATTGGGCAAAAGCTACGGGTGAAGGTGCACCTTCCGAGAACCAAATAATACATAGAGACAGTAATGGTGCCGTTATTGAGGCAGGTGATAGTGTTGTCCTTATAAAGGATCTACCGGTTAAGGGGTCCAGTATGGTGGCTAAAAGAGGTACCGCTGTAAGGCGTGTTTCCCTAGATCATGATAATGCGGAATGCATAGAGGGTAAAGTTGATGGCCAACAAATTGTTATCCTAACAAAATTTGTCAAGAAAATATAGCTCCTGTTTACCCTAGGGTAAATTGTGAATCTTTGTTGGCACTATTACCCCTTATTGTCCAACACTGGAATATATATATATATTAGGATGTAGACCAATTTAAAATAGTTCATGGCAAATAGAGACCCCTATGCCGCACTGAGATATAAGGAATTCAACGTTTTTTTGCTGGTCCGTTTTGCCATGGTCTTTGCTTGGTCCATGCAGTTCGTGGTAATAGAATGGGAAGTTTATTCCTTGACCAAGAATCCCCTTTCTTTGGGGCTGATTGGACTTATGGAAGTTATTCCCGCCGTATCATTGGCACTGTTTGCCGGTCATATTGTGGACCAAAAGGAAAAAAAGGGGTTACTTCTAAAATGCATTTTGGGCTTTTCCATAATAAGCCTAGGGCTGTTTTTACTTACTTGGCCCCATATTATAATGGGTTGGTCCAAAAATGCTGTTTTGTATTCCATTTATTTTTTAGTATTTCTTGGGGGTATTGTAAGGGCATTCCTAGGGCCGACCATCTTTTCCCTATTCGCATTGATAGTTCCAAAAAAAGTATATCCCAATGCCGCTACCTGGAGTAGTTCGGTTTGGCAGATGGCAGCTGTTCTGGGACCTGCCTTAGCAGGGTTTAGCATTACTCTTATCGGGGTACATTGGTCTATGTGCCTAATTTTTGCCTTTTCCTTAATGGCACTCCTTATCTTGACCAAAATAAAAAAGAAACCCATTTTAAACCCCAATATTGGGGAACCAGTCGTTAAAAGTTTAAAAGAAGGGGTGAAATTTGTATTTGGGACCAAAATTATATTGGGAGCAATTACCTTGGATATGGTTGCTGTCCTTTTTGGTGGGGCCATAGCCCTGTTACCTATTTATGCACAGGATATACTTAAGGTTGGGCCCGAGGGATTTGGAATTTTACGTGCCGCCCCAGCGGTTGGCGCATTACTGATCATGTTTACCTCCGCCTATTTCCCATTAAACAAACACGCAGGCCTAAAACTTTTGGGATCTATTTTTGGTTTCGGCCTATGCATTATTACCTTCGGACTTTCCACATCATTTTGGGTTTCCGTCATGGCACTCTTTTTTAGTGGTGTTACCGATGGCATTTCCATGATCATTCGGCAAACTATTTTACAATTAAGGACACCGGATCATATGCGTGGTAGGGTAGCTTCAGTAAATTCTATGTTCGTTGGTTCCTCCAATGAGTTGGGGGCATTTGAAAGTGGACTAACGGCCAAATTGATGGGCACGGTCACTGCAGTCGTTTTTGGTGGTTGCATGACCTTGATCACAGTACTATTTACCGGTGCCATCTCCCCCACTTTCAGAAAACTGGATTTGAGGAAAGATTTGGAGGAACACGAAAACGAAGGGGATTAATATATAAAAACCATCAAACAAACCACTTGCTTTTAACTCCCATCAAAAGCCACTGTCCAGTTTCCAGATAATAGATACCGCTTAATCAATACCGAAGAATCACTTCCGTTTACTCCAAGTAGACTACCTAGAACGGACAGGCTCGATGCCAAGAAGCTAAAACAAGAATTAAATGGTTAGATAGCCATATGTATCGAGAACCTTTTTTTTTACACGACGCCCACTTCCCGGTACAATCCTCCGCTATCGGATTGCTCCAAGTGATGATTTTCAACCTGGAACCTACCCACTCCGCTCAACCTCATTTTGCTTGATATGGCGACCGGGCTTAACCAAAACTACCTTCCCCAGGTGTATACGTAAATATCCATTCCGGATTATCCTCATCCCTACTTATGGAATTGCATTTAAATCCATTCCTTACATAAAAAGATCGCAACCCTTCCTCCTCTACAGTAAGCCAATATGACTGATTTGGAAACTGCTCCTTTAATGCTGTAAGCCATTTGGAACCTAACGATTGCCCACGATATTTGGGATCAACAAATAAAAAACCTATATAATGAAAATTGGAGATCACGTACTTTTCCCACTCTTCAATCTCAAAATCCGTCATATTTGGAGGGGCCGTTCTAAAAACAATTCCCCCTGCAATTATGCCCATGGCATTTTCAAATACGTAGATACTTGCTTTTTCCTTGTAATCGTCCCATATAGGTTCAATGACATCTCGCCAATCCTCAGGAAGAATTTCAAAAAAAATTTGCCCATCATTCCCTAAATTTCTTAACTCCATATATAGCTCCTACTTTTAAGACTGCCGGATATCCCCTATAATAAACCCCAGGACCACAATCGGTCAAAATCATCGGCCCATCTATCACCTATGTCCGTTCTATAGTAAACATTATTGATAATGATATTGCTTATCCTATTCTGCATCATTTTTTGTGCATCTTTCATGGTCAGCCCGGTTCCGGTAACCAATAAGGCAATACCCGTATTTCCCGTAATAAGCCATTCATCATTAATTTTTTTGAGATGCATGGGATGAACTCCATCCTTCATATCCTTTTTAAATACGATGACAGAATCTTTTGAGAATAGTTCAAACGTTTTTTTATCCTCGAAGGGAAAAGGCGGAACTACCATATAGGCTCCCACCTGAAATCCTTTTCTAACATTGATCCTAAAACTTACTCCTGAGGCCAGCTTATAGAACATGTTGCCGAGCGGTTCCAAAATTCCTGCTCGTTGTATAAAAATCTGTGGATAGCCAAATCTAGAGGTGAATTCCAAGGGATAAATTCCATTGCCGTTAACAATGCAATTAATATCCAATTGCCCAATAAAACCATCCTTGGCCAGGGAACTTTCAAACTTTTTCAAGGTCGCCTCAAAAATTGGGGAGTCCTTGGTCCAGAACATACTGGAACCCATTTCCCCTGTTGATACACCCAATTCTTTGGGGAAAAGTTTCTTGTGTTCAAAAGTAATATTTATAGGATATATAAACTCCTTCCCGTTAAAATAAGCAGACGCGGACACCTCTACCCCTTTCACCTTGCGCTGCAATTGAAAATTGCCAAAATCATTTCCCCAGGATTTCTCATAGGCCTTTAAAACCCGAATTACGTCCAAACCTTCGTCATCACTTCCCACGAACAGCAATTGTTTGTACTCTTGGGTTTCGCCCGATGGCTTTATTACATAGGCATTGGGATTGGACTTGACATAGTCGATGGCGTCTTGAAAGTTGTAAAATTCTTTGGATGGCAATATTTTAATACCATGTTTCTTTAATTCTGCCTGTCCAAAATTACGGTCCAGTTCCAACAGATCGGAATATTCCGTACCCCCGACCACCAATTTGCCCTGCGCCCTTAATTCCGAACAAATCTTACCATATCCGGTATAATCAAAAATAAGGACATCTGCCCAATCGATAAAACCCTTCCAGTCTTTCGCCTTTTGTACAAAACCATATCCGATTTCCTTGGAGGGCTTGTCTTCGATATACATTTTAACGGCGTGGCCTTCGTGCAGGATGGCTACCGCCATATCCAAGGTTTCTCCCCATCGGGAAACGATCAAGAAATTGCGTTTAATTTCTATTTGATTTTTTAATTTCTCTTTTTTCAATTTATGGAGATATATTATTTTTTTAAAAATTAGTTACCAAATTCAATTGAAACCACTAAGCGTGAAATAAAGTTTTTACTCGCAAAGTAAGCTGAAAATCAGCTATTTCCCTTCCAAAACAAAACAATTTTAATAAATATTCGTTAATGTTATCCGGCGTCCAAGATAGAGGACTGTATAGCATAACTATGTTATGCCCGAATGGGAGTGTAGGTTTCAATATACCAAGCTAGTGCCCAATAGTGAATAAATTTGAAACAAATATATGTGAAAATTAAATATCTATTTAAAATAGAGGACAGAAAATTACAACCAACCCTAGCCCTTTATGAAACGCATAAGCACCAAGGGTCTAATATGTTCTAGCCATGTGTAAAGCCTAATGATATACTATACAAATATCAAATACCGCAAATGTTCCAAATCCTAAATAAGAAAATATTTCTAGCAGACTATCTAGGGCACTTCGTAGATATCCACAGCCATATACTACCTGGGCTAGATGACGGGGCACAGGATATTACGGACTCTTTGGACTTAATAAACGGATTTAATGAAATTGGCATTACCCACATAATAACCACTCCGCATGTAAATCAAAATTACTACCCCAATACAGGCGAATACATACATTCTGCCCACAATCAGGTGAAAAATCAATTATTGCATTTAGGTTTAAAACACATTGCCTTGGAATACTCCTCGGAATATATGATAGATGCCAATTTCGAGAATCTCCTGGACCAAAAACTTATATCTCCAATCCGCAATGAATTTTTATTGATAGAAATGCCCTTTTTACAAACTCCTATCAATTTTGACCAAGCTACTTTTAAAATAGCAACCAAGGGCTATTATCCAATTCTGGCACATCCAGAGCGCTACTTCTTTCTCCATAATAACTACAAAAAATACCATGACCTTAAATCCAAGGGAATCTATCTACAATTAAACTTACTATCACTTGGCAACTATTATGGCAGGCAGGTATCAAAAATCGCGGAAAAGCTTCTGGAGGACAATTATATAGACTTTGCCGGTACAGACATACACAATGTTCAGCAATTGGAATTGCTCAAAGACATAAAACTAAGCAATCATATGTTGAACAAGTTAATCCCTATTCTACACAAGAATTTGGAAACCTTCTATTAAATTTTGTATAGAAAGCCTATCAAAATACTGTAGATTTTTCTTCGATTTTATAGTTAAAAACACAATTGACTCAATGGATATCCATTAATGATAATTAATAATATCCTACCTTTGCCGGAAATTAGCATACATGTTTCATTTTTTTCAGAAGAAAAAATTCGTAGTTGACTCCCTTGAAAATTTTATAGACATACATAATCACATTCTACCTGGAATTGATGATGGTGCCAAAACTGTGGAAGACTCCGTTAAACTGATTAAAGGGTTCTCGGAAATTGGTATAAAAAAGTTTATTGCCACACCCCATATCATGCACAACTATTATCCAAATGATTATGATACGATCCTAACTGCACACGGTAAAGTACAAAACAAACTTTTAAGTGAAGGCATGAAGGACATCTCGTTGGATGTGGCCGCGGAACATATGATCGATGCCAATTTTGACCACCTTCTTGAACAGGGAAAAGTAATGCCTTTGAGGAATAATTATCTTTTGATAGAAATGTCCTACTTACAGCCTCCCATCAATTTTGATGAGGCAATTTTAAATATAGCGGCCCATAGGTATTTCCCAATTCTGGCCCATCCTGAGAGATATGCCTTCATACACCAAGATTCTTCCAAATTTCAAAAATATAAGAATAGTGGAATTTTATTTCAGCTGAACCTCCTTTCCCTAGGTCAATTCTATGGGAAGGACGTACAAAAAAAGGCACATAAACTATTACAGAACGGACTAATAGATTATGTAGCCTCGGATGTCCACAATCAACAACAGTTACAAAGTATAAAGGAATTACAATTGAGCGATAATCTCATGAAATTACTTTATCCCGTTATTGAAAATACGATAAGCGATTTCTTTTAAATTAGAATTGCCACCATTTTTTATGGGATTTGCCATATCCATATCCATAGGAACCGCCATATCCCAAATTGGAGACCTTTACATTGTTTACAACAAAGGATAATCCCTTTAATTTGCCCTCCTTTTTTAATTTGGCGGGGAAGTCGAGTACTTTCTTCTCCGTTACTCCAGCTTTGGTTACATAAATAATATGATCCGCATATTCCGTAATCAGCAAGGTGTCCGTAACTACCATCAGAGGCGCGGTATCTACAACAACATAGTCGTATTTCTCAGAAACCTCTTCCAATAATTCTTTCATTCGACTGCTCATTAACAGTTCTGCCGGATTGGGCGGTATTTTCCCCGAATAAATAACATCAATGGTATTGTTGTGCACCAACATGGAATGGGTAATTTCTTTGACATTCAAATCCTTATCGTACAAATACTCTGTTAATCCGGTGTCCCTATTTCTGGAAGAACCACCAAGTTCGTCTACATTTTTACTTTTGAAGAAATTGTACAGTTTTGGATTTCGAATATCCGCCCCAATTAGAAGAACTTTTTTATTGGTACTGGCAAAAATCATAGAAAGGTTGGAGGAAAGAAATGTTTTCCCTTCACCTGGCACGGAGGAAGTAATATAGATGAGGTTTCCTTTGCCATCCTTTCTCTTGGACTTCATCATATAATCTATATTGGTCCTGATAATCCTTAGGGATTCTGCCAAAATAGACCTATCATCCTTACCTACCAATTTTGCCTCCTTTTTACCTAGTTTTGGAAGTTCCCCCAATACCGGTATATCCCTAATTAATTTCTCCAGGGTAGTTTTACTATGAACCTTGTTATCCAATAAATCGTTGGCATAGATTACTGAAAAAGGTATAAGTAACCCAAGAATTAAAGAGGCCAAAAATATAATTGGTTTTTTAGGTGAAACCGGCAACCTGCTGGATGCATAGGCCCTATCTATCACCTTTGATTTCGGTGTTGCCGAGGCGAAAGTTATCTGGGATTCCTCTCGTTTCTGAAGTAAATACAGGTATAAGGATTCGGTAGTTTGCTGTTTCCTTCCTATATCCCGTAATGCTCGTTGATTTTTGGGTGCCGCGTACAACCTGGAATTCACTTGTGATAACTGGCTACTAAGACTATTTACTTGTAGTCCTAAATTGTTGGTCATACTTCCCAAACTGGATTTCATACTCCGTTTAAGGCCCTCCAATTGCTGGTCCAAATTAACGATAATTGGGTTTTTTTCATTGGAACTTTTAAGCAGACGGTTACGTTCGGCCACCAGCTCATTATATTTAGCCGTTGTACTAGCGATGGAAGGATCAGACAAACCTACATTGGAAGGTAGAACATCATAACCTTCTTGACTATCCACAAGATCTTTCATGGAGGAAGCAATGTCCAACTGAAGTGATGCATTTTGCAGTTCTTGTTGACTACTGGCACTTACTGTTAAGTTTACGTTGGCTTGGGAGGCTATATCCGTAATCCCCCTACCGGATTTATAATCCTCTTCATTCTGATCTTCCTCTGAGAGGTCAGAATAGATATCGGTTATTCTATCATTAATAAACTCTGATGTTTTATCAGCAATGGCTTTCCTGTCCGCTATCGCATTATTATTATAAGTGTCCACCAGTGCATTAATAATATCCTTTGCCTTTTTT
The DNA here is from genome assembly GCF_030291335.1 of Arenibacter flavimaris. NCBI lineage: Bacteria > Pseudomonadati > Bacteroidota > Flavobacteriia > Flavobacteriales > Flavobacteriaceae > Arenibacter > Arenibacter flavimaris. The sequence continues at coordinate 14,583 of NZ_JASWIM010000015.1, read as the reverse complement.
TGAACAGGGTCTTGCAATGAGATACTTAAAATATTGGACCCCTTATCAGGAGAAGATACTATAATATTTCGTTGATATTCAAGTACCGCATCTTCCAAGGGTATCACAACAATTTTAATTCTCTCACCCAAGTATTCCATGTAATTACCCATATTGGGCGTAATTACAACATCCCCAAGGGCAGTCGATATATTTTTACCATAGGAGACCACTTTAAAAGGTTCGCCCATAGACTCCGCAAAACCAAAAGTAGTTTCTGACGACAGTTCAAGAAAAAACTCTGTTCTGGAAGTATTCACCAATGAATCGGAAGCTATAAAGTTAATTATTACAGGAGGGTTATTGTAGAGTTCAGAATTTTTTATATTCCCCAGTAGAACCACCTTTACGCTTAAACCCAATTTCTTAACCACTTCAATAATATTTGAGCGTGATTTAATAATTTGAATTTCATCCTCTACCTTATTTTCAGTTCCTGAAAAAAGTTCCAAATCTTGAAATACATCCAATCCAGAACCATTACTCTTATCCTCCAAAATTTGAATCTTGGCTTCAGCCTCATATTGCGGAACACTATACCTAATATATAGATAAGCAAATGTAAATGCCAAAACAATACTCAATACGAACCATTTCCATTGTCTGGTATACGTTTGGAGCATGTCTTTTAAAGTGAAATTATTCGACAAATTATTATCAGAAATATTACTCATTTATTTAATAAAGAAAAATTAATTAATTTCTAGTCAAAAGTAGAACAGAAGAAGTTATTAGCACCGATGCTATTGAGATAGCGATGGTTGCCCTATTGTCCAAGCTGGAAGCCGTAATCAATGATTTATTGGGCTCTACATAGACCACGTCGTTTTGTGTCAAGTAATAAACAGGCGAGTTCAAAGCCTCCTTTGCCGTTAAATCTATACGTGTATAGACTTTTGTGCCGTTAAAATCACGTATCACCATTACATTGTCCCTTAGACCCTTAATATTTAAATCGCCAGCCAATCCAAGTGCCTCCAAGATAGTAATTTGTTCACCGTTAACCGGGTATGTTCCCGGTCTGTTAACAGCGCCCAAAACGGTAACTGAAAAATTCTTTAGCCGTATATTTATTATTGGATCCTTAAGATAATCCTTTAAACGCTCTGTCAACAAGAGTTTGGCCTCTGATGGTGAAAGCCCCAATAATTTAATAGGACCTAATACTGGAAAATCTATCTCCCCGTTTTTATCAATAATATAATCCAATTGTTCGGGCCGCATCCCACCTTCCTGGGAGCCTTTAAAGATATTAAAGGGAACACTGGCCTGTGGATCCAGGGTGGATACGTTGATACTTACTACGTCGTCTACCTTAAATCGGTTTACATTGGAATTATCGCTGACAATGGTTTCAAATCCACTGGCATTTTGAAAATACACTACTTCCTTTTTGGTGGCACAAGAAGAAAACATTAAAATAGATATACCAAATATCAAAGCTCTAAATCCCATATGGGTCGTATTTTTATACATAATAAAATGAATTTTGGTTACAAGTATAGTGAAAAATTACGATTGCAAAATTTTATTGGACAATATAGTATTTGTATCCAATTGTTGCTTTTTCGTATCCTGAGGCACCTTTTTATCCAGTTTGCAGAGTTCTGAATTATTGGAAACATATTCAGGAACAATCTCCTTCATTAATTTCACCGTATTTTCATTGAAGAACATGTTAGAAACACATAATTCATTGATTTTGGTCTTGGTCTCCTCGTAGAACAGTTCCCTTGATTTACTAATCATTATTTTTTTGTGATAAGTAGGCATGGTATCCTCTCCGTTGGCCAATAGCTCCTCATATAATTTTTCCCCTGGTCTAAGCCCAGTAATTTTGATATCGATATCTTCCGGATATTTCAGTCCGGACAATTTGATCATATTCTTGGCCAAATCAAAAATCTTGACAGAATCCCCCATATCAAAGATAAATATCTCCCCACCTTGGCCCATACCACCAGCTTCCAATACCAATTGTGCCGCCTCCGGAATGGTCATAAAATAACGGGTTATATCCTTATGGGTTACCGTTAGCGGTCCACCCTTTTCTATTTGTTTTTTAAAGAGGGGAATTACGGAACCATTGGACCCCAATACATTTCCAAAGCGTGTAGTTATAAACTTGGTCTTCTTGTATTGTTCGGCACAACTAATATACATTTCCGCTATCCTCTTTGTGGCCCCCATTACATTGGTCGGGTTCACCGCCTTATCCGTAGAGACAAAAATGAACTTATCCACGTTATTGTCCAGGGAAAGATCCACAATGACCTTAGTACCCGCAACATTGATCTTAATAGCCTCATACGAATTGTACTCCATTAGAGGTACATGCTTGTATGCGGCAGCATGGAACACCATATTGGGCTTATATTCCTGAAAGATGGCGGACATTCTGTTTTTATCCCTTATATCCCCTACCAAGGGAATAAAATTATGGAAACCATTCTGTTTCAACTCTTGTTGTAGGTCGTATAATGCAGATTCGGCCTGATCAATAACCACCAAGGATTTATATTCACAGTTGGCAATTTGCCTAACTAATTCACTTCCTATGGAACCAGCACCACCAGTAACAAAGATTACCTTATCCCTAAGTTCATTGGCTATCCTCTTATTCTTGATATTGATCGGCACCCTGTCCAAAAGATCTTCGATCTGTACCTGCTTAATTTGGGAAATTTTTAGTTCACCATTGATCCAATCCTCTATAGGGGGAACAATTTTTACCTGCACCGGAAAATCCACCAATTCCTCAACCAAAGCTCTGAGCTTATTATGATCTATATTCTGTATAGAAAATATAATCTCTGATATATCATTGCTCTTTATAAAGTAATCTGTAAGTATTTCAGGGCCATATACCCTTACCCCATTGATGTTTTTACCCACCTTTTCATTATCCCTATCAATATAGCCTACCACCTTGGAAATACTCCCAGTGTGGCTTGTCAGGGCATTTTGTGTTAGTATACCCGACTCTCCGGCACCGTAAATAATTACATTTTTAGTGATTTTAAATTGCTTTACAAAATTGTAATAGGCCGTTTTAAACACATAACGGGACGCCGTTAGGGCTATAAAATTTAAAAGACTATGTATGATTATTATCGATAAGGGAACTGTAAACCCTTCCATGTAATCCATTTCCCTGTTAAGGATGACCATAAAAATGGTAATGATACTGGAAAGACAAATAGCATTAAATATATTGTACACATCCCTTACTCCGGTATGCCTTACAACCCCTTTATAGGAACCTGTTATTAAAAAAGATACGGCTCCAATTGCTATGATAATAGGCAGCTGTAAAAGCAATTTATCACTATCAAAATTCAGGGTAAGATTAAAACGGATGAGATAGGAAAACACGAAGGTTATCGATACCAAGGTTAAATCTACCATTAATACGATCCATTTGGAAGTATATTTCTGGGCCCTATTGGTTAAGTAGTTCTGTATCATTTGGTCATTATTTTTAAAATTACTGCAATTACACGATCCAAATCCGTCGTTTGAAGATTGGAACCACTGGGAAGACAAAGACCTCTATCGAACAACTCTTCAGAAGTTCCATCCACATAACTATCACAATTCTGAAACACAGGTTGCAAATGCATAGGCTTCCATAAAGGTCGGGATTCTATATCAACTTCCTGTAATTGATATCTTATTTTTTCGCGAATTTGTACAGATGGTGTTAAAATACAGGTAAGCCACCTATTGGAGTACATTTCTGGCATTTCTTCCAAAAACTCAATTCCCGATATATGTCCTAATTTCTGTTTATAATATTCAAAATTAAATCTTCTAGCTGCCACTCGGTCGTCCAGCACTTCCATTTGCCCTCTTCCAATTCCGGCCAGCACATTGCTCATTCTATAGTTATAACCAACTTCGGAGTGTTGGTAGTGCGGGGCATTATCCCTGGACTGGGTTGCCAAAAAGACGGCCTTTTCCTTATATTCATTGTTCTGTGTTACCATGGCCCCACCTCCGGAGGTGGTAATTATTTTATTCCCGTTGAAGGACAGAACACCAATTTCTCCAAAACTTCCACATTTCACACCTTTATATGTACTGCCTAATGCTTCTGCACTATCTTCCAACACAGGAATCCCATATTGTTCGCCAATGGCCTTTACCTCATCAACCTTATATGGCATGCCATAAAGATGGACCGCAATAATGGCTTTTGGTTTTTTACCTTTTTCAATCCTGTCCTCTATTGCCTTTTTCAACAAAACGGGCGAAATATTCCAGGTATCCTTCTCACTGTCTATAAATACCGGCTTGGCTCCCAAATAACAAATGGGATTGGCAGAAGCGGAAAAGGTAAAACTTTGACAAAGAACTTCATCCCCTGTAGACACCCCGAGCAACACTAAACCTAAGTGAATTGCTGCTGTACCTGAACTTAGGGCAGCAACATGTACCTTGTTATCCAAATAGTTTTCAATGCTTGCTTCGAAGCCGTTTACATTGGGCCCAAGAGGTGCTACCCAATTGGTGTCAAATGCCTCGTTTACGTAGTGCTGTTCCTTTTGCCCCATATGTGGGGAGGAAAGCCAAATTTTTGTAGTAGTAATGGTCATTAAAATTTAGGGTTTATTTAAATCTCTGGAACAAAAATAGATATACTTTTTGGTAATAAATGATTATGGCTTTTAATTTCGTTTAAGAATAAAAAATATCGTTTAACTACCTCTATCGAACATTTTAACCATATAATTCCAATGCTCATCGAGGGTTGTTACATCCATGAATACAAACTTCCCTTTAAAAGTTTATCCCATAACCATTATAGATCCGAAGTACCTCATAAACAGAATGGAATCTTAAAAAGAATAAAACAACGCAGTACTTTTTACAAGGTCCTCGTCCAAAATTTTTGAACCCACATTACTGACCAATTTCATTAATAGCTGTTTTTTTTAGGTCCCCTGACTTAAGAAACATTATATTCTTCTACGATCCCTTTCCATTAATTTGCTTTATTATTTATACTTTTGGCTACCTATCTACTTATGCTAGATATAAACTGTAGAGGAATGAAAATTTTAGTTACCGGCGCTGCTGGATTTATTGGCTTTCATGTGTCGCAAGTACTTATTTCCAAAGGACATAAGGTTGTAGGACTGGATAATATAAACAACTATTACGACATTGAAATAAAATATGCCCGATTAGAGGTATTGGGCATTATTAGGGGCAATGCCGAAAAATTTGGCCATATTGGCAACAGCAAAACACATCCTGGTTCGTTTTCCTTTATACGGATGAACTTGGAAGATCGTGAGGCCCTGCCACAATTATTCCAAGATCAAAAATTTGATGCAGTCTGTAATCTGGCCGCACAGGCTGGGGTACGTTATAGCCTTGAAAATCCAGAAGCCTATATAGACAGTAATGTTGTAGGGTTTCTTAATATTTTAGAGTGTTGTAGACATCACAACATAAAACATCTTGTGTACGCCAGCAGCTCCAGTGTTTATGGTCTTAACAAAAAAATACCCTTTGAGACCACGGACAATGTGGATCATCCCATTAGCCTGTACGCCGCCACCAAAAAGAGCAATGAACTTATGGCCCATACCTACAGTCACCTTTATGGCTTTGCTACTACCGGCCTCAGGTTCTTTACTGTTTACGGCCCATGGGGAAGACCCGATATGGCCTTGTTCCTCTTTACGGACGCCATGGTAAAGGGAAAACCCATTAAGATCTTTAACAATGGTAATATGGAAAGGGATTTTACCTATATAGATGATATAACTGAAGGAGTGGTCCGTATACTGGAAAAGGACACTTCAACAAGAATTAAAAACGGCAAGAGCTACAAAATCTACAACATAGGTAACAACAACTCAGTTAAATTACTCGATTTTATTGAAGCTATAGAAGTAAATTTGGGTATAAAAAGCAAAAGGGAACTACTGCCCATGCAACCTGGGGATGTTGAAAAAACATGGGCCAATGTAGATGAACTGATAAATGATTACGGTTACAGCCCCAATACCACTATAAAGAAAGGTATAGCCAACTTTATTTCTTGGTATAAGAATTACTACCAAATAAGTCAATAACCCCAACTACATAATATTCGGTCAACAACATATTTATATTATCCTTAAAAACCACTTATATTGGGTTACCGATGATATTAAGTATTAAAATCCAACTGTAATTCCATTTCATCGATTTTATTACGACTTAAAATAATATTCACTTTATTTTAAAATTCTTTTATTCACCTTTGCACCTCAAAACGAATTTAACATGAATAACTCATTGATAAAACTAAATTCCAACTGCCATATATTGGTTACAGGAGGAGCTGGCTTTATTGGTTCCAATTTATGTGAGGCGTTGTTGAACAATGGCAATACAGTAAGCTGTTTGGACAATTTTGCCACAGGAAAACGGGAAAACATTGCCAACCTAATGACCAATTCGAAATTTGAATTGATTGAGGGGGATATTCGAAATTTAAGCGATTGTACCAAGGCCTGCAAGGGTGCCGATTATGTTTTACACCAGGCCGCGTTGGGGTCGGTACCCAGATCCATAAACGACCCTATCACCAGTAACGATGTTAATATTACCGGTTTTTTAAATATGTTGGTGGCGGCCCGGGATGCCAAAGTAAAACGCTTTGTATATGCGGCCAGCTCCTCCACCTATGGAGACTCTGCTGCCCTACCCAAGGTAGAAGATATCATAGGGAAACCCCTTTCCCCATATGCCATCACCAAATATGTAAATGAACTTTATGCCGATATTTTCAGCAAAACTTATGGATTGGAAACCATAGGCCTGCGATATTTTAATGTTTTTGGCAGAAAGCAGGACCCCAATGGCGCCTATGCAGCTGTAATCCCCAAGTTCGTAATGCAACTTATGAAGTACCAGTCCCCTACCATAAACGGGGATGGGAGCTATTCCAGAGATTTCACCTATATAGACAATGTTATCCAAATGAATCTCAGGGCTATAAGTAGTAACAATAAAGAAGCCGTAAATACCGTTTACAATGTAGCTTTTGGAGAACGGACGGATTTAAGGGAATTGGTATCCCTTTTAAAGGAATATCTAAGCGATTATGACCCCGAGATTGCCAAAGTGGAAATTAAATACGGTCCTAACCGCCAAGGAGATATTCCCCATTCCTTGGCTTCAATAGATAAAGCCAAAAAATTATTGGGATACAACCCTTTGTTCAACATAAAAACCGGTTTAAAAGAAGCCGTAAAGTGGTATTGGGAAAATTTAAAATAAATTATTTAGACAAATGAACTTAACAGTAATAGGAACAGGATATGTAGGGCTCGTTAGTGGTACATGCTTTGCCGAAATGGGCAATACGGTAACCTGTGTGGATGTAGATCACAAAAAAATTGAAAACCTTAAAAAGGGCATTATACCCATTTATGAACCTGGGCTGGATGCCATGGTAAAACGTAATGTTCAAAACAATACCCTAAGATTTAGTACTGACCTAAGTGCTAATTTAGCTAAATGTGATATCGCCTTTATCGCTGTTGGCACTCCTATGGGCCAAGATGGATCGGCGGATCTAAAATACGTATTACAAGTAGCTACCGAAATAGGCCAAAACATGCAACACCCCTTGATTGTGGTTGATAAATCCACTGTACCCGTGGGCACTGCAGACAAGGTTAAGGCCACAATACAAAAGGAATTGGACCAACGACAAGTGTCCATTGAATTCGATGTAGTATCCAATCCTGAGTTTTTAAAGGAAGGTGATGCCATTAGCGATTTCATGAAACCGGATCGGGTGGTCGTAGGAGCTGACAACGACGAAGCAGCAAACAAAATGCGAACCCTGTATAGCCCATTCTTTAGAAGCAGTGTTGATCGGCTTATTGTAATGGATGTACGTTCAGCTGAAATGACCAAATATGTAGCCAATGCCATGTTGGCTACCAAAATTTCCTTTATGAACGAAATAGCCAATATCTGTGAATTGGTGGGCGCAGACGTAAACAAGGTGCGTATAGGAATTGGATCGGACAGCAGAATAGGCTACAGCTTTATTTATCCCGGTAGTGGATACGGGGGTTCCTGTTTTCCAAAAGACGTAAAGGCTTTAAAAAAGACCGCTGAGGAACATGGCTATAATGCCCAACTCATTAGCTCTGTGGAAGATGTTAACAATAAACAAAAGTTTGTTATCGCTCAAAAAGTAGTTAAAAGATTTGGGGAAGACCTAAAAGGAAAAACATTTTCGGTATGGGGCTTGGCCTTTAAACCTGAAACCGATGACATGAGGGAAGCTCCGGCAATTTATATCATCATGGAATTGGTAAAGCGCGGTGCCAAGATCCAAGCCTACGATCCCAAGGCCATGGACGAAGCCAAGCACTTTTATCTAAAGGACCTAAAGGAAATCACCTATTGCAACTCCAAGTATGAAACTCTTAAGAACGCAGATGCTATGATTTTACTCACTGAGTGGAAGGAGTTTAGGTCCCCGGATTTTAATGAACTAAAGATACAGCTCAAAACACCTATTATTTTTGATGGCCGTAATCAGTACAACGATGAGCTAATGACCGAAAAAGGATTCGAGTATTACCAAATTGGTAAAAAGTAATTTTTATTGCATTTTTGACTCAAAGCAAAATGGATACTAAAAAAATAGCGGTAATAGGATTGGGTTATGTAGGTTTACCCTTGGCACGATTATTCGCTACCAAATACCCCACCATTGGATTCGATATCAATCAGACCAGAATTAAGGAATTACAAGGTGGAAAAGACCACACTTTGGAGATTGAGGATGACGTTCTAAAAGCGGTATTATCAGATTCCCCAAAAATGGTCAGTGGCCTATACTGTACCAATCGGTTAGAAGATATTTCAGATTGCAATTATTATATTGTAACGGTGCCCACCCCTGTTGACAGTACCAATAGACCCGTTTTAGCACCCTTGTACAAGGCTAGCGAAACAGTGGGAAAAGTATTGAAAAAAGGAGACGTGGTGGTATACGAATCCACGGTTTACCCCGGGGTTACCGAAGACGAATGTATTCCAGTTTTGGAAAGAATAAGTGGTCTCAAATTTAATGAGGATTTTTATGCGGGTTATTCCCCCGAACGTATTAATCCAGGGGATAAGGAACATACCATAGAAAAGATCTTAAAGGTCACTTCCGGCTCAACCCCTGAGATAGGTCAGAAAGTAAACGAACTTTACGCTTCTGTAATAACGGCAGGTACCCACTTGGCCCCTAGCATCAGGGTTGCAGAGGCTGCCAAAGTAATAGAGAATTCGCAACGCGATATCAATATTGCCTTTGTTAACGAATTGGCTAAAATTTTCAACCTTATGGGTATTGACACCCATGCCGTTTTGGAAGCCGCAGGAACCAAATGGAATTTTCTTCCATTTAAACCAGGTCTTGTAGGCGGACACTGTATTGGAGTGGACCCCTATTATTTGGCCCAAAAGGCCCAAGAGTACGGCTATCATCCGGAAATCATCCTGGCTGGTAGGCGAATGAACGATGGTATGGGCAAGTATGTGGCCTCAGAGGTAGTAAAACTAATGGTTCAAAATGATATAAAAGTGAAGGGATCCAATATTATGGTGTTGGGCATTACTTTTAAAGAAAATTGTCCGGACGTTAGAAATACCAAAGCGGTGGATGTCATAAATAATTTGAGCAGTTATGGAGCACATGTAGATATTTTGGACCCATGGGCCAATCCCGATGAAGTATTCCAGGAATATGGCCTGACTACCGAAAAAAATCTATCCCAAAACAAGTATGACGCTATTGTTTTGACCGTAGCCCATAAAGAATTCATACCTCTAGACTTTAAAAGTATGTTAAAGCCGCATGGGGTACTATATGATGTAAAGGGTATACTCCACAACAAAGCTGATGCTAGGCTATGATGAACCAATAATTGCATCTGGCCATTCAAAAATAACTCGCAACAAACTTATCCTAGCATGTCCTTCCAAAACCTAGGGTAAGAAAATAAGAACAATAAATAATTTAGCCCAACGGCCACAAGCTCGTTGGGCTTATTATTTATAGACTTCCATCCCTACTTATTTTGGTCCGGCATCGGCATTCCATAAAAGTAAATTATGGCAAGAATAGTGCTTTTTATTATTCACTACCACACCTTCACCAAAGAAATCAATTGTGAATTTTAGGTGATATTTATCTACAGTGATCAAGATTACCAGATTGAGGACCGCTCTCGATCCTCTACACACTACACCTTATCCAACATCCCAAGGCATCCATCGGACTAAATTCTTGATAAAAACAAATAAAGTATTGCCTAAAAAATTACCGTATAGATATTCCCTGGTTCAACATTAAATAAACACATGGAACTGCCCATAACAAAAATTACTTAAATAAGTGAACGAAGTCTTAAATTACTGTTAAAATTTTAACATTATCGCACCAAAATTGCACTGAAATCTTAAATAAACGTGTAGTTCATCGAAAAACCAAATTTCAAACATCCAAGTCGCACAAACAAACGTAAAACCATCATTGAACATAAATAGTGCAGTTCATCGAAAAAATTAGATCTTTTGCCGATGTTGTTGTAAAAATAAATAATATTGTAAAACCCAATGGATTATCATTAAAAATAACGTCTTATACTTATGAAATTTCACCCCTCGAATATCTTTATAACGACCTTTTCGTGCACCCTCCTTTTTTTAACCGCATCCTGCAACAAAGATTCCGATTTGTTGGCAGAATATGTGGTAGAGAATCCACAAGCCTTTATGGTAAATGACATTGTCGTTACACTGGCAAACAAGCCTATTGTTATTGCCCCTCTAAGCAATGACACGTTTGACGAACCGGAAAAGGTAACGATTACCGAGGTAACTCCACCTAAATTGGGAACTGCCGAGGTTTTGGAAGATAATACCGTTGTATACACCCCCAATACAGACGAAACAGGAACAGATGAATTTGATTACACAACTTCTGTCACTAATCCGGATAATACGGTTTCCACCGAAACTGGGAACATTACGGTTACCGTAACCCCTACCGAGAAAACCCCCACCGACCCCAATGCCGTAAATTTCAGTAAATACGGTGCCGTAGGCGATGGTAAAAAAGATGATACAAAAGCCATTCAGGCAGCATTGGATGCGGAAGAATCCCTTGTGGCCGATGAAGGGGCCACCTTCCTTATATCAAGCAAGTTGGATATAGATCAAAAATTTGAACACACCATTGATTGGAACGGGGCAACCATTATCACAACTGCCAAATTAAGTCCAATGATAAAGGTGGACAAAAGGTCTTCCAATGGAGGGTTGACCACAATGACCAATTTGAACATCAACGGAAATGGTGTTGCCCAAAGAGGTATCGAGTGTAATTCCATTGTCAACCTATCCAATTTTGAGGTGGATAGTTTTCTACAATCGACCACGGCAAGTCCAGCCGGTGTTTACATACACGTCTACAACGATGCCGATTGCTATGGCGATTGGATCTTTGACAATGTTAACGTAAGTGATGTTAGGGGAGCCGATAACGGCGTTACAACCGATTCATGGGGCGCTGCAAACGGTTATCTTATTTACTGGGTGCAAGTTCCGAGTTCTCCAACAAAATTGATCGTGAAGAATGGAGAAGTGCATGATTGCTGGGGCGAGGATGCCCAGGCCATTGGAACATTTTCTTCAGGGATAGACATAAGCTTCTCCAACGGCTCTATGGAGTTTACCAACATGAACCTTTATGATTGGGAAAGAAGATGTGCCAAGAATTTTACAGGAAATACCACTTGGACCAATTGTACCTTTACAGACCCATCACCTTCCAACCCCAACCTATCAAGTAAAAACAAGTCGGGCATGGTCGTTTTTGGCATGGGCTCTGGCGCCAAAGGTGGTGACAATACCGTCTTTAACAACTGTAATTTCGTAGGCAAAGGTTACGATGGAAGGGTCATTGGATTACAAAACGACAAAGTTGAATTCAACAACTGTACCTTTAGCGGAGGAGCCAGGCTGGCCTTTACCATGGCCATTGGCGATGTTACCATCTGTAATAATGTATTTGAATCAGGAAGTTCCATTTATGACTATAACATTAGTGCCTCCAAATATACAGGTCAGGTATTAATAGGAACAAACAACAGTGGCTCTTCCAATTATATAGATTTGGATAGCTCCAAATGGTCCAGTACTAATTGCAATTAGGCTTAAATTCAATATTCATCCATGATATTTCACAGCAAAGAATCAGGTTTCCCTGGTTCTTTGTTTGCTTTTATACAGAATAGCCCATCTCTTCCAATTAATTTTAAGATTATTTAAGAAAAGAAATCTTTATTTGCTGTAAAATAATCAAAAACCCAAGACTAATTCACACCACTTTGTGCATTATTGCATAAAGGAAAACAAAAAATTAACAACAGAAGAATGGAAATCCATTTCTTTTGCCAGTTGCGTCCATTCATTTATAACCTCCCATTACTTTATTAAATTCCAATTCAACCAAAGTTTTATACACCCTATCGGATCATACAATAGGTGGAGAAAGTAAACCCATATTGATAACATGTCAAGAATCATATCCTAAACTTAGAAATTGACCTGTAAAGCAAAGGATTAACAAATGTTCCTTGAACGACATAAAAACCACTTCAAAAGAACATTATCTCCATGCCCCCCTCTGTTTCCTGTTCTACAACAGAATAAATTAACTTAAAATGTAGAATTAAATATGTGTTCCTAAATTTAGAATGGCATCACAAACTTATTTTTATTTGCTACATAGCCGTTGAATCCCAACTTTTCCAAACCTTTTACAAATATTGGAACTTGTTGGACTGTTTTTTTTTTTGGAGAACATCTCCCATTTCACCCAAACTGTACCCTTCTTTTTTCTCCAACGGATTACAATACAACATAGCCATCCCTCAGGGCCTTTAATACTACCTTCCCGGCAACCTAACTGCACTACCCCTACATGGGCTTGCCCATTGCTTATAGTTCCGCCCACGGCCTCCTGAATGCCCGGCACTCCCAACACTATTACCACTTCCTATCCCGTTCAGTCTACATTCTCCCATCTTATTTTCTCTTAACGAACCAAATCTGCACTGCTGAAGCTAAAAGAGAAAACAAAAGTGGCCAATTAAATCAAGCCAATACTATTAATACGTTTTACTCAAGGCCGTTAAATAATCGGTTTATTAAAGTTTCCCTAATCCAAAGTATCTAATGTATTTTAAAGCCCCATTATTGGCTTCCAGAACTTTTCAATTCCTTCTTTTACCGTATTCCATTTTAAAAACCCAAAATATTCTTACTGTTCTAAACAATTTAAAACCGATTTAAATGTTAAAAAATTGGCATATACCCCAACTAAACAAGCTCAAATCTTAAAGAAAGAAGCATTTCATCGAAAAAAGGAATTCATGACATCTAAACCCTAAAAACTAAACGTAAATCTACCTGTTCATCAAAAAATAGGCATTTTGCCGAAAATATATGCCATATATCGATGATGTTGTGAAAAGTAAAATTATTAAAACCTCAATTAATTAATTAAATTAAAGTCCAGAACTTATGAAAATCACCCCCTCGAATCTAGTACAAGTGACCCTACTATGCCTTGTTCTTTTTTTAAATTTTTCCTGCAACAAGGATTCCGACCTTTTAGCCGAATATGTTGTGAATGAAAATCCAACAAGTAGCGAACCCAATGAAGTAATTATTGATTTGGCAAAAGCAGAGTTTATTACTGAAGAAGATCAGCCTGTAACCTTTAACTTACTAAATAATTCAGACAGTAAAAGAAAAGGACGTCGAAGATATAAAAGTAACACAAAGCCTAAAATTGGTGACATTACAATTGAAAAAGACAGTATAGCTGTATATACCCCTCCCAACGATTATAACGGGAAGGATAATATCGAAATAACATTGGAAGTTACCAACGAGGATGAAACCATTACGGAAGAGGTTGTGACCATTGATGTTACCGTTGAGCCTGTAACCGATGTTGTAGTTGACACCATCGCTGTAACCCCTGGTGAACCTGTAGTTATAGAACCCCTTAAGAACGACACATTTAAGGAAGAAAGTGAAGTAATTATAACCGAAGTTAGCCAACCGTCCAATGGTACAGTGGTGCTTAATGAGGACAATACTATCACCTATAATCCAAACACTGATATTCCCGAGGAAGAAACTCCGGTAGAGGAAACTCCGGAAGTTGAAACCCCGGAAGAGGATAATTTTACCTATACTACTTCTGTCACTAATCCGGATAATACGGTTTCCACCGAAACTGGGAACATTACGGTTACCGTAACCCCTACCGATAAAACCCCCACCGACCCCAATGCCGTAAATTTCAGTAAATACGGTGCCGTAGGTGATGGTAAAAAAGATGATACAAAAGCCATTCAGGCAGCATTGGATGCGGAAGAATCCCTTGTGGCCGATGAAGGGGCCACCTTCCTTATATCAAGCAAGTTGGATATAGATCAAAAATTTGAA